>NC_013748.1 GCF_000025325.1 Haloterrigena turkmenica DSM 5511
CCCTCGGTCCACGGACCTACCAGAAGATTCATTATTCTCTTCTGCTAGCTCACGAGTGCCTCGAGCACGCCACACTCGAGTTGGATAATACGGCTCCCGAGCTGGATTGGACTCGGTGGCCGGGCCGTGTTTGCTTAGATCCCACGGCCCCATTCCGCACCCGTGAACGGTCTTCTGACCGTCTACGGTTTTCAGAATGGTGTTGACCCGGTCAGTGAAACTACGGTATTCCACACCGAGAGATATCCACCGAGCAGAATCAGCTCGATCGGGACGCCGATCGCGTACTCCCGTGGCGCGAGTCGATAGAGGCCGTAACAGACGCCGACGGCCAGCGCTTTCAACGGCACCAGCGCCCAGAACCCCAGCGCGTCGATCGCCGGCCCACCGATCGGATGGGTTTCGACGGCGCCGAACTCGGCGATGAAGTAGATGGTCGTGACGAGATCGCCGACGCCGAAGAGGACGAGCGCGAGTATCCAGAGTGTGGGCTTGAGGCTAGGAGTTTCGAGGGATTGTCTCGAGTCGGCGTAGCTCATTACGCGAAAGAAAATCAGGAATCGTGTTAGGTCTATCGGCGACTACCTTAGGCCGTGTTGCCTTCCACAACAACGGTCTTTTCGCCTTCTTGCACGACTGTCGAAGTATCACCGGAGTTTGCGGTTGCGACAATCTCCACAGTCACTTCGTCACCCTCGTATTGGGCGTTGTTTCCGCCCGTTTCGGTATCATTGATGAGCACTTGAACAGAGGAACGATCGCTGACACTCTCGAGCGTCTCAGTGGTGCTCGTCCCGGTGGCCTCATCATTCAGCACATATGTACTGGTCGAGTTATCGCCACCGACAATCTCATAACTCACTTCGACGTTATCGGCGTTTCCTTCAGCTTGCCAGGTAACACTCACTCTATCGTCTTGAGAACTGGTATCGACGCCTGCTTGCGCTTCGCCACCCATATCATTACCGAGATCCATCACGAAAGCGGCAATAACTGCCGCTAATATGACGGTTATAGCTACCATCAAAATGACACCTATGACGGGTGACACTGCGCGCTCTTCTTTACTTCCTACCAGCTTGCTTCGGTATTTACTTAAATCCATAGTGGATCACGCACCCGCAAACGGTCGGAAGGGTTATTGCCAGTGGTGCGAAACCACCGCAATGCGCGTCAGGGGATTGGGCTACCAACCATCCCGGCACATCCCTTCCGTCTCCGTTATCTGGATGCTAAATTACTCGAGACAGTCATCCCTACATATAGGTAGGGGATTGTGAAGGTTCAATTGTCAGAGATCTATCTCGAGACAGTTTCAGATTTGATAAGCAGCGGCCCGCTGAACCCGTTCAGCGGCCCCTTGGATTGTTCATGGCGGCTGATATCAGCGGTTTCAGAACTCGGCAATAACGGTTTTGGCCGCCCGGTTCATCGCCCCGAGTATGACCGATTCGCCGCTTGTGACTGAGCGCGCTCTCGCGCGCACCTACGATAGTCGTGCCTACGCTGACACGTGGGATGCCGTCGACGACTATCGCCGCGTCCGTGACTACGCCCACCGCAATCCGTCGAAGGGCTCGAGTGCGATCGCCTCCGCGCTAGATCTCCCGCGGGGCCGCATCCGACCGTGGCTCGACGAATCGAAACCCGATGCCGTCCACGGTCTCGAGACAGCCCGCGAGTACGGATGGCTCGACTGCGAGTTCGGCGACCCTGCGTTCACCGCGTTGAACACGCTCGTCGCGAACGTCTTCTCCGGTGGGTCGCTCGCCGAACAGTACTACCAGCCAAGTTTTGCACTGAATCGCCGCGGCGAAGACAGCCACGTACTCGACGCCCTCGAGCTGGCCGGCGTCGACTATCGCGTGGTCGACGATCGCGACGGCCGGGCCGACGAAGTCCGCCCGACTGACGCCGCCAGCGTCCTCGGTCGTGTGCTCTCCGTGCTGGGTGCCCCGGTCGGTCCGAAAGCCGACCAGCATCTTTCCTTGCCGGCGTATCTCGACGAGGCGCCAACCGAGGTTCGGGAAACGTTCGCCTACGCCTATCTCGAGAATCGGGCGATCGAACACGACGGGAAGGCCACGCTGACGATTCGGGAAGAACGCAACCGGGATTATCTCGAGGCGTTGGCTGGGTTGCTCGCATCGGTTGCGGGTGGCGGTGTCGAACTCGGGGAACGGGATATCGTGATTTCTGCCGACGCGGCGACGGCGCTGGGGACAGTTCGGTAGTCCGACCGGACGCTTTCCGTCGTTAGTTAGCGTTGCTACTCACTGTGTAAGGATTACTCACCCGATAATGTCCTGAATGTCATCTTTGACAGAACTGCCGCGACGAGTGACCTGAATCCTGCATCGTCGAGCGCTAGCAGGAGATTGAATGTGTCCGCGCGACCGTGCTCCCACGAGGTGAGCGATAGTGGTGGATCGGACGGTCTACTAAATCCAGACCGACGGACGTATCTGCACAGTGTCAGCAGTTATTGATTAGTTTTATACTTTCACCGGCCCCGTACTGGAGCAATGAGTCGTAAAAACCGTTTTCTTGAACTCTATCGGTCAGGCGGTTTACGGAATATTACTCGAGGGGTCTGGGATTGGGTTCTAACGACCGAATTATCGAAACGCATTCGGGCGCAGGCAACCCGCTTCGGCGGAGAATCCGTCTGGGAGAGAGACTGGGACGTTCTTTGCATTCTCGATGCGTGCCGTGTCGATTTGTTTCAAGAGGTAGTTGGCGAATGTAGTGTAATGACTTCAGTTGGATCAACTAGCCGTACTTGGATTAATCGAACGTTCAATAACCGAAACGTAGATTCGGTCGCATATATCTCTGGAAACCCGTTCGCAGACCAACTTGAGCCTGACAGTTTTGGGTATCTACATATCGAAAGATCAAGGAGTACCGATTATGGCGTCGAAACTATCCCTCCACGTGCTCTTTCCGATCGTGCAATTGATGTCTGGCGTCGTCGAGACGAGCTTGGTGTTGACAAACTAATCATTCATTTCATGCAGCCACATGCACCGTTTCGGTCTCAACCGGAATGGTTCGAACGCGCTCGCGGGACAAGTAGTTTGAGCGGCAACATTTGGGAGCGACTTCGAGAGGGTGAATTCACGTATGATGAAGTATGGGAGGCGTATGCGGACAATCTCGAATGGGCAATGACCGATGGGATTGCCCCTCTTACTCAGAACTGTGAGGCTACAATTGCGTTATCGGCCGACCATGCAAATGCGATCGGTGAATGGGCCGTCTATGGCCACCCGTTGGGTTGCCCTATTAGTGCTCTCAGGGATGTCCCATGGAAAGTAATCGACGGTGTTGATAAGCAGACGGTTGATCCAACAATCTCTGATGAAACGGCCGAGATCGATGTTGAAGAACAACTCGCGGCACTTGGCTATATGTGAGAAAGTTACCTTTCTTGCTTCTCTAATGTAACCTTCTGGTGGTGTGCTCCAATGTACACCGCATCCTCTTTTGAGGATACAACAGTCCTCAAATCACAGGATTCGCACATGACATGCCATTCGTACTCGACGGACCAATACCGAATCAAACGTTCAAGCTGCGCCCCGAGCCAGTTGATGACCATACCAAATATCGAAATTGAAACGGATTAAATCTACCTACGCCGAATCCAGTTCGACGATTCTCGAGTCGCGATGACGACGACTTTCCCTTCGGGTGTATCGTTGTCCGGCTCATATGCTCTGGTGGTTATCTGATACCCCTCTCCGATTGCTGCGATCGTATCCTCCGCTGGAACGCCTTTCTCTGGATGAGTCTCACAGATTATCGTCTCTGGCTGGTTTCCAAGACCTGATAGAATACTTTTCTCTGCACCCTCACAGTCAAGAACCAGGATGTCCGCGAATGAAAGCTCAGATGGCGGAATTGGTTCCGCTTGTTTCCCGTCACCATAGATATCGATACCTTCCCCTACGATTGAGTGCCGAACCTCTAATTTACCGTCACCAGTCCGGTTCACATCGACAGTATGCTTTCCAATTTCGATCATTTCGGCTGCCGCTTCATGGGCTGTGACCTTGGCTGCGCCGGCACTGAGGGCATACACTGTTGACACTCCGCGACCGAACCCGACTAGTTCGACTTCATCCCCTTCATTGACGTGCTCTGTAATAGCAGTAAGTAACCCCTCTTTGTAATACGATTTCGTCGATGTGATGTCTAAAATCGGGCCGTCATAAACAGCAACTCCTGCGAACACACGATATTTTTTCGGCAATATATCTCGGAGGGTGTTATCATAGAAACCCCGAACCAGATCGAGCATAGGTACTCTCTGTGCAGTGTTTTCCCTTTACTCTATTGGAAACATATTACCTCCTGGGCAGTGTAACCACTACGTGTAGCCCCTCCCGGCCAAGGTCATGGGGCTCCGGCCTACTCGCGGTTTTTGACGATGGTGTACTCGTCGGCGTTGTCGATCTCGAGCTGTGTCTCGACAGCGGTCTCGATTCCGTCCTGATAGTCTGCTCGCACAGGACTATTCGCAACCAACTCGTCAAGCGCTTTCTTCGGCAACGTTACGCTGACACGAATTTTCTCGTCCGACGACTCACCATCATTGGGCTTGTCGCCCATGCGTTCTCGGTGACACGGCCGCGTCAATAATGTATGGCATTTCGGAGTCTGGAACTAGCTCGCAGTAGCGTGCGATTACTCGAGAATGCGCGAACAACTGTGCGCACACTCACGAAAATGCGGTTGTAAGGGCAATCAATAAGTAACTAGCCGTGTAGATGTCTATTAAGAAGCTCATCGCAGCGGCGTCCTACTGAGGACGGGTGCCCGGAGTCGCGAAACGGGGGTTGAAATGCTCTCGTCCCTCCGACACACGGAACGCCAGCGGGCGGCCGATCTGCGTGGGCAGTTCGCGGACGAGAGTATATCCAATGTTTTCACCCATGAGCCAAAGCCAACAGCGCCTCGAGCAACAGCGACGCGAAGCGGCCGATGAGTCGCCATTCCGTCGCGATATGTGGTGGGGCAAAGACCGAGACGGCACTGAGAAGACAACTGGCCACGACCCGCAACCGTTCCACTACCGGAAAGAGCGGTGTGAGTACGTCATGACCGGCTTTTGGAAAGAGACGGCCGAACGCCTCCTCTGTCCGGTCGCCTATCACGAACCCGGCGAGTACGATCTCCATGACGAGCCCTGCGAGGTCGAAGTAAGCGACCCAGCGGTGTTCATCCCGAAACGGGCGCCCGACTGGCACGCCGACGGCGAGTACGGTGCGATGAGCCACCGCGTGCGGGTTAACGAAGAACACGGCAATCTCACCGGCCCACTGGTTCCCGATCGCCCGAAGCCGGATTTCATGGAGGGGGTCAACGACCTCCTCGGACACTGGGGCGACGAGCTAGATCTCTCGGACGGGAACCTCGAGACGCTTCGCGAGACGGCCGAACGACGAAAACGCAACGGCGATGATCGCGACGTCGATATCGTGGCCGGGCTGATGCAAGACGCCTGGCGCATGGCGAAAACTGGAGAGTAACTGATTCTCATGCACGACAAAACCGCCGACACCGAGAGCCGCTGGACTCGCCTCACCGCGGCGATCCCGACCGGAGCACAGGCGCTGACGATCGTCTTCGTCGTCCTCCTGGTCGCGTCGATGCCCGCGCCGTTCGCGTTCGCGGCCGGCATGAACAGCGGGACGGCCGCTGCCGCGACCTCAACCACGACGACGACGTCGCTGAGTTCGGCGTCACTGTCGACCACGACCACGGCAACGCTTGATGACAATACGTCCTACTATGACGATTTCGAAGACGGAACTGCGGACGGCTGGAACGATAATGAGTCGACTGCAATAATTTCCAGCGAGTCGTTCTACGGGAACAATTCACATCTGGTCTATGACGGCAACGGCTCAGCAGCTAACGTCACATGGGCGGGTGGCCCCACGTTCTCGAGCCAAGAGAACTTCGAACTCACTGGCACATACCGCGCAGATCACGGCGATGGCAGCGGCGGTGCGATTCGATTTGGCCTTGGAGAGAAAGACACAGTCGAATCGGGTGGCCCCATCTGGGCTGTCGTTTACATCCAACCCAACGAGAACGAGATTTGGCTCGAGTCGAGCGGACCGGACACGACGACGAGCGAAAAGAGCTCCGAAAGAATCAATGCAACGTTCGATGACATTTGGGCCGACTTCCGGTTGCAGTTCGACAGCGGCCAGATGAAATACAAAGTCTGGGAGGCTGGCACAGGAGAGCCAACTGACTGGATGATCACACACGACGCACCGGAGGATGTCAAATCACAGTTCTTCGCCCATGCCGGCCAGTCCGAACACGGGCAAGAGATCCAGTTCGACCAAGTCGACGCTGGCGGCCACGCAATCACTGGACAGTTCGTTGACTCAGACGGAAATCCAGTCCCGAACGCGACCGTTGAGGGCTATGGCGTCGACTACGCGAACGTCGAACAGCGGCTCAAGGAACAGGCCGATGATAACAACGTCACCGCCGAGGAACTCGAAGAAGAGGCTCAGAAACTCTTAGATGAAGCGGAGGGCGTTGAACCGCCTGACGGATGGACAAATTTCTACGAGACGTATAAAGAGAGTCCTGAAGCGATTAGTTCTGAGGAGTTTTCCGAGGGACTTGACGGAACGTATCCGTTGGTCCACGAGTACGACGACTGGGGGCAGGGAAGTACAGACATCCTCAGCGAGGAGGTGGACGCCCCACACCACACGGTTGACTCTGGCGAAATGGTTGTAATCTCGCTGTGGGATCTTGAGGAAGAAAACCCGATCCTCCCAGAAGGTCCGGTTAGCAACTCCCACCCCGGCGAGATTACGGACGGGCCAGTCGTCATTGAGGAATACTCGGCTGGCGATCAAGTCGACTCGAAAATAGTCGGGATGCAGGATGACGCGTTCGTTATCGAACGTCCGTCGGTCATGCCGAACACCGACGTTCCGGCGTACAAAACCTACCTCTCGACAGGAATCTACCGCGTCTACCCTGAGGGCAGCCCTGAGAAATCCTACTGGGTTCAGGTCGGCGACGCCGAAGAACAGTGGAACGCGCTCGAGACCGAACTCGAGAACCGAGCCGACGATCTCGAAGATGAATCCGACAAACGCACCCAACGCGCGCAGGATCTCCTCGATAACATGGAGGTCGGCGAAATGGAACGCCGGACGACGACGACCGACGAAAACGGGACGTTCTCGATCCGATTCCAGACGGGCGTTCAGAGGGCCGCCGTGCAAGGCTACCGTGCCGACGGGACCGTATTGACCGACATCACGGGACCGTCGTTCGACGACCTTCGTGATGAATCCGAGTCTGGATACAACGGCACCTACGTTCTCAGCGCGCCCAAGCGCTTCGACGTCCCGGCCGAAGGCGTCACGATCGAAGGCTACCGCGCTGACGAACTGCCACAACACCCAATCGAGGACTTCAACGACTTCTTAGAGTGGAAACAAAACCAAGTCCTCAACGAGACGGTCAACGACCTCCAAAGCGAGTACGACCAGCGACTTGAAGAACTGAACCGGACCCAACTCGAGGCTCGCTACACGACTCACCGACCGCTCATTGAGACGGTGCCGGGAGCGGAAGAGCGCTACCTCAGCCGCTCGCAGTTCGATTCCATCCAATCCGCTGAGGACCTCTCGGACGACGACCTCGAGACCGAGGTCGGTCACATGGAGACGGTCCTGCGGAGCACCGACCAGATCGCCCCGCCGGAGACCGATGACTCGGACTCGCCGATCTCAATCGAGGACGGCGAGCTGAACGCCGAGTACGGGCCAATACCGAGCGGCATTGACACGGACACACTCCAGCCGGAACTCCACTGGTCGAACGGCGAGAGCGAGGAAATCCCCGAAGAGTACTGGTCGATCGAATCGACGGGTGCACTCGGACGGAGTTCCCAACTCGTCATCGAGGGCTACCCGATCGACGACACTGACCCGGCGGCGTTCGACCTGCGTGTTCTCGGCGGCGGCGCTGGCGGCGTGCTCGATGACCGCCTCTCGGCGCTGAACCCGTCGTTCAGCGGTACAATCCCCGACGTGCAGGCGTTCGATCTGAACACGATGGCGCCCGGAGACAGCGAGACAGTCTCCATGACCGTGCGACTGGGTGATGACGACAACTACGGCGGCCTCGAGTCGGTCGAAGTCTTCGGCCCCGAGGGCCAGCAACTCACGACCGACGTGACTGGCGACAAAGCGTCGTTCGAAACCAACGGCGCCGGCAAACACTTCGTTCGCGCGACCGTCACGGACTCGACCGGCGGCCAATTCGTCCACACGTTCCAGCTCCGCGCACTCGAGCAAGGCCGGGACGATCCGGCGACGGTTCGGGCTGAGACAGCGATCGGCGACCGCGTGTTCGCGCTGGTCGGCGAGAAACTCGAAGACGCAGAGATTCGCGCCAACGGCGGCTCGCTCGAGGTCGACGCGATCGCACCCGGCGGCGAGATTCCCTCGTCGATCCACATCAAGCCACGCGCCGCGATGGAGCAGTCGGCGACGGATATCAACATCCGCGTTCTCGAGGGCCACGACGAGGCGACCGTCGACACGACTGTCGAGACGGTCATCCATCTGGATTCACTCGCCGACGGCGCCGTTGTCTGGCGTGGCGATCCCGGCCTCCTCGGCCAGCCACTCGCCGACGGTGGCACGCGCTACGGCGAGGTGATGGAGCGCGACCTCGGCGACGGCGAGACGAAGTACGTCATCCGAACGTACTCGGACTCCGACGGCTCGGTCTCGTTGACCATCAACGAGGACCCGGGGCTGTGGGCCGGAACCGAGCACACGATTGCCAAGAGCCTCCCGCGCCCGTCACTCCCGGTCCTCTCGATCGTCTCGAGCCTATTCGGCTCGCTATCGGTCGTCGGCGTCGGACTCATTGCGCGCCGCCGGCAGCCAAAACTCCGGTGATACCATGTTCAGGAGAGACTTTCTGACGACGGCAGGAGCAACGGCAGGCACACTCTCGACCCCAGCGTTCGTCGGCCCGTTCGACGGCCGGATCGGCTCGAGTGACACACTCACACTGGCTGCGCTCGACGCGGAGAACATCAAGACGTTCGGCGATTTGAACCCGTCGTTCGTGTTCTTCTACAGCGACGACAGCGCCCGATCATCGTTGCAGTCGTGGGTCGACTCGAGCGACGACCGCGTACTCAAACGCGACCATCCGACGGTCGGTATGATGACGATCTCGATGCCCTGGTCGGAGGTCGGCCTCAAGCAGTACTCCGCTGGCGTCGGAGACTACGATGTCGGCCTCGAGCGCATCGACGGCGGTGCGCAAGCCCTCGAGTACGTCGATACGATCGACGCGAACATGGTCATGTCCCGACCGGAACCGCTCGAGGAACTCGAGGGGACCGGCGTGGCCTCTCTTGACCTCGGATTCCGCGAGAAGGTCTCGATGCTCGCCGAAACGGGGGCGTGGAATCCCACGCCCGAGACGGCCGGACTCGCGTTCGACGAGGACGCGCCGGAAGCGACACTGTCCGAGTCACGCGCTCACGTGCGCGCGGACGATACCGTTCTCTCGGGTGTCGACACCTCGAGCCTGACCGTCGCCGTCATCGACACCGGTGTCAACACGGGGCTCAACCTCGACGAAAGCCGCCTCCACGGCGAGTCGACAGGCTACGCGAAGGATGGCGACCCGACATACAGCGAGGAGGGCACCGACGCGATCACCGACGGCGACGGACACGGAACGTGGGTCGCCCACTGTATCGCGGGTTCGAACGGCTTCGCTCCCGATGCGACCGTACTGGGGCTCAAGGTGCTGGGCGACGACGGGAGCGGCGACACGAAAGACATCATCGCCGGCATCGAGAAGGCGATCGACGTCGGCGCCGACGTCGCCTGCCTCTCCCTTGGCAGCCCGCAGTGGTCCGAGTCGCTTGCGGCGGCGCTCAACGACGCTCGAGAGGCCGGTGTGTTCTGTGCGGTGGCAGTGGGCAATGATCGCTATGGAACCGTGTGGGTCGCCAGCCCGGCAGACGCTGACGGCGGCTTCGGCGTCCAGGCGTGTAACGTCCCCGAGTCGGGCGACCGCGACGATACGGAACTCGCGTACTTCGGGAACACCGGACCGGACCCCGGCAGCACCGACCTCTCCGGTGGCGACTCGGAGGGTGCGGTTCCACTGCTGGCCGCGCCGGGGATGTCGATTACAATCGAACTCCCCAGTGGCCTGAGCACGCTCTCGGGAACCTCGATGGCCGCACCCCACGTGGCTGGCGGCGCGGCCGTTTCCCGAGCAGCGGGCTACGGCGTCGACGAGACGTGGTCGCGACTCATCAAGTACGCTTACCCGCTCCCGAACGCGGGCGCAACCGAGGCGAAACACGGTCTGCTCGACGTTCAGGCGCTACTCGAGGGAACCGAACCAGCCGACGATCCGGCCGACGTGCGGACGGTTGAAGCCGCCGCACGCGACGACTTCAACGAATCGCTGTCGACGGTCCTATAGACCATGCACCGACGAGAGTTCCTTGCGACCACCGCGAGTCCCGCGTTCCTCGGGCTCGAGTGGGGGCCGTTGGCCGACAACGAAGGCCCGGAGACCAACAACCTCGAGTACGACGGTTCGATCCCTCAGTTTCCCGACCACATCACCGACGTTCGTGACGATATCGACGAGCTGGAAAACTACCAGCCGCGACTCGAGATCGCAACCCAACAGGCCCGCGACGATATGCAGGGGATGTACGGCTGGTCGGCCGACAGCGAGGACTACGACGTGACGGCTCACTACTACTGGGTCCGCTCACATACCCAGCGATCCCTCCTCTGGTACGCCGGCCTTGACGGAATCGGCCCAGAGGAGCATTTCTATGACCACGAGCCCATTCTCGTGTTTCAGAATCCCGACGGCACCGTGGACACGGTCGTCTTTTCGGGCGGCCATCACCTCGCCGCGGAAGAAGACGGCGAGTTCGGCCATCTCATCGAGGACCGCGTGGCCGATCGCCGAACCCACGTCGTCCTCCGGCAGATGCGCCCGCACAACCATTTCGTCCCGGCTGAATCGACGACCGACGGCGAGTGGATTCAAGGCCACTCGGAGTTCGGCAGTTGGCTCGACAAGCGCGAGTCCTGGTATCGCAACGGCCGCTACGACAAGACCAGCGACGTCGCCGTGATGGACCCGTTCAGCTTCTACGAATCGGGCGGCCGGACCCACTGGTGGCGCGAAGGGACGTGGGACGCGTGGGCGGCACAGAACGTCTACGTCCGCCGACTCGCGACGCCGGACACAATGCGGTACGAGGAGGTGTAATTTTCAGTTATGACAGAACACACACTCACACGCCGTGACGCGATGGCCGGGACGGCCGCGGCGGCGATCGGTGCCGCCGGTGCTCTCTCGATCACCCAGCGTGTCGCGGCCACGAATTCAGGAGAGGCAGAGCTCACGATCAACGGCACGATCCCCGATGGGACGTCGATCGATGCAACGGCCAACGAATACGACACGTCAGATTCCTCGACACCAATCAACTCCCAGACCGTCACTGCAACCAGTAGCGGAACGCTGGTCTATGACGGTCTCGAGGGGATGGGAGATTACTACTATGAGATCACGCTCAGCGTCTCTGGTGATGGGTCGGCAACGCCGGAGCTTGAGACGCCGCTGGTATTCGAAGTACCGCCGAACTTTGCGTATACGAACTACACCTTATCGCAGGAGTGGTCAGAGAAGCCAGATGGCGTACAAATCATCTGGGATGAACAACGACTGTGGAAGTACCAACCACTCCTCCAAATGGATGCGGAGACGAGGGACCGATTCGACGGCCTCTACGGCTACGTCGCGACCTCCGAGGACGAGGATACTGACGTTCTGTGTTACTGGTCAAAAACCGAACGCGTGAAATCCTTACCAGGTGGTAACGATACACTCGGCAGTTCGATCGGCGACCACGATCCGATCTATGTCTTCGTCAACAGCGATACGGGCGAGCTCGAGCGTATCGTCTATAGCGGCTACAATCTCGAGGCTGCCGAAATCCAACCGGGTACGGATGACCTCGTGACACAGCGGGCCGACTCGCCGACCCATGCGACGTTCACGGTCGTCAACGGCTGGCACCACTACCGGCACACTCCTGAGAAGACCGGATTCTTCACGGCACTCAAATCGTGGCCAGCGGTTCGAGATACGTGGTCTAACAACGGTTTCGGCCCAGATACAACAGCGGTCCAAAATCCCTGGGAACTAACGACCAAGAACGACTGGCGGGCCAATAGCGGACTGTTCTCGCTGACGGATATTTGGATCAGCCTCGGCAAAACATTCGGCTGGTATGGTGCAGACGAAACTGACGACCTTCGAGGGTGATACACATGGCATACGAAACAAGCGGCACGGCCAAGACAACGCGGCAGAGTCCGACAGACGAGAAGATAACAGTCGATAACTGGGACAACCCTACGCTCCAAAACCTCGTCAACGACAATGGGACTCTGCGGTTAGCTGAAACTGCAACAATTCCCGATTCCGCGATTTATCGTTGGGCGTATGGTAGTGGAAGCGGATCGACTGCGACGGATAGCATCGGCAATGCCGATGGTACGATCAACGGGGCGACATGGAACAGTGGGACATGGATCAAAGATTACGCGCTTGACGGAAACGGAACGGATAGCTATGTATCAACGACCGGTCTGGGGGACTTCGGCACGACTGTGATGAACGGAAGTCACGCGATCGCCTTCACAATGAAGTCGAGCGATATTACGTCCAGCTCATCCCTATTCGGGACATCCAATTCCAGTGGGCGCCCCTCGTTTTGGATCGACTCCGGGCAGTCGGGGACTGGTGGAAATATAGAGGTCTTCAATAGAGGTGCGAGCTCGGGTGGAGTAAGATTGGCAACAGACAACACGTTCGATGATGGTAACCCACACCGGGTCGTCATTAATTACTCAAGCCAATCTGCCTCGGGTATAGACATCTATGTTGATACGAATTCAGAAACGTTCACAACAGTTACAGACGACCACGATGGGACGTTTGAAGATTTCGCCAACCCCTTCTTGCATTTTGCACGATATAACGGCGGTGCTGAAGCATTCGCTAACGTAACTCTCGATGATATTATAATTTTCAACGATACGCTGAACAGTACTCAAAGACAAGATGACTACGACCGACAGCCGTGGTCGTGACGAGTTCTCCACCGATATGATGTCATCTGATCAAATACCGTCCGACAAGCGAGATTTTGACGCCCAACCAATGACGACTAGACGAGAGGTACTGGCTGGCAGCATGTCACTCGGAATGCCGGCATGGTTAGGCGGCTGGGGCGACGAGTCCGACACATTGGAAGATCTTGGTTTCTTCGACACGCATTACGTCGCCAATAGTGGAAAGAAACTCAAAATCGACCCCAGCGTTCTAGACTTTGACGAAAATCTGGAAGCGAGACTTTCATCTGAGGGTGTGACGATTTCAGGCTCACGAACACCGACTTTAGACGAAATCTCGGGCTCTATCGCTGGTGGTGGGACGATTTCCAACCTCACGGGGACGAATTTGTATATCGACGATACCGGGACGCTCAATGCCACTGCAAGTAGCGACTCAACCGACACGACTCTCAATACAATCCATCTATCGGATTCAGACGACATTCACAACGTCATCGACTCTGCAGCCCCCTACACGCGGATTATCGGCGACAGAGACAACCAACATACACTCTCAAAGCGGATTGACATCACAACTGACGGCCTGATTCTACAGGACTGCAACCTCAAACTCGGGGCAAGCGTCAACGACGACGTCATCTACGTCCACGACTGCAAGGACGCGAAGGTCCTCAACTGTTTCATCGACGGAAACTACCAGAACCAAGACTACACCAACAACGGCGTCAGTAACGGGGTTGAGGTCTCGAACGCGCATAATATCGAGGTCGGAGACAACGAAGTCGTCCGCGCTGCTGGACAGGGTATCACGGCCACTTCGTACCCGCTCGCGCAAAACAATGATTACGGTGGCGACAAGCCGGGTGGCCCGATCTCAAACATCTATATCGAGGATAACGAACTCTCGGAGATTCAGAACGGTGATATCCTTCTCTCCGGCGGCAACGGAGTTGCCGCTGAGTACGGTTATATCACCGGGAACGTTTGTACGTCGACCCAGCAGGATATTCTGAACGTCATTGACGGCTTCCAGCACGCGAAAGTCGAGGACAACTACTGTATCGGTGGCGGTGTCGGGCTCGCCATCGAACAGCACGGGAGCCGTGGCGTTGACCGGAAGGTCCACGATGTGACTGTCCGGAACAATACGTTCGAGGTGTCGGGCGCGAACGGCATCGAGTTCGACCACGACACGTACCCGTTCCGAAACATCAAGCTCAACGATAACACGTTCATTGGGAACAACACTGGCGTGTACGTCCCCTCGAGTTTCGACCTTGATGGCTTCATGGTTCGGAACAATACGTTCGAGAGTTGCAGCACGGACATCAGCATCAACTCCACAATCTCGAACCAGTCTGTAGGCGACAACCTGACATGGTGATTCTCGTATGACCACTAACCCAACTGAGACAATTCGTTTCGCTGGTGGAGGGGTACCGCCGCCGCCGCCTTCGGTCCCACCGCCGTTTGGACCCGCGCCTGTATCGCTCTCTAACCAACCTCTTCATTCAACACAAACACAATGAGAAACTTCACCAAGCGAGTCGCAACACTCGGCATCATGCTGGCGGTCATCACCAGCATGTTCGCGATGCCGGCTGCCGCAACGTTCTCAACCCAACCCGCAGTCGATAGCTCCTCGGACATTTCCGACGGCGCAACCATCTCGGTCGTCGACGCCAACGAGAGCAACGTCTCTGCGCTGGTCGTCGACACAGACGCAAACGACACGATCGAGTCGGCCGACGTCACGGTCGACCTGAACAACTCCGATCGGAACTACACGGTCTACGACGCGGATACTGCGAGCAGCGAGTACTCGGTCAATAGTAGCATCGACACGGACAGCGACGGGACTGCGGACACGGACCGTCACACCTGGAACGTCAGCCACGACGAGTTCGCTGACGTCCCAGTCGCCTACAACGACACGACTGACCTCGACTTCACCGTCGAGTTCACCGACGGCGCTGGCGACACGGCCAACGTCACCGGCACGATCACGATCTCCAACGACGGCGAGCGCGCCGTGACGGTCGTCGACAGCGCGTCGATCGATAATAGCGGCGTCGGCCCGTCGGTCGAAAGCGAGAGCCAGGAGGCTGGCACCCTCGCGAAGTACAGCCCGTTCCACGACGAGCCCGAGCACGACATCTACACGCTCGATGACTCGTTCGGCTCTGACGCAAACGTCACGCACGAAATCTACCTCGCTGACGGCGACATGGCCAGCGCCTACGACGCCAGTGCCGAGGACACCGAGGCAGGCGACGTCCTAATCGGACAGACGATGCTCGCCAACGACGGCCTCGTGCTGACGTTCGACTCCGAGGCCGACTCGGATCTGGTTGATACCTCGAGTGATGCCTACGCCGTCTACGACAGTTCGGCGGACAAGCTGACCCTCGAGCCCGCCGACGACAATGCGACGCTCGACGTCGTCTCGATGAATCAGAACCCGGTCGACGTCGAGAGTGTGAGCAACGACGACATCGCGAGCACGTTTGACGACGCGTTCGGGACCTACGCGCTGTTCAGCAACTTCTCGGTTGGCGTCCTGATGGCCTCGTTCGGCCTGCCGACGCTGGCGTTCCTGTTCGCCGTCGGAGCGCCGAAGGCCCGCAGTCGCATCGAAGCGTAACCACCCAACTACCCCTACCCGTTCTCGCCGCGCAGGCGCGTACCGCTGGTTCGATTCCGCGGGCGGCGACTTTTCATGACTACCAAATACCCATCCCTCGAGCCACTGCTCCACGAGATCGGCGTCGACACCGGTCCCACCACACCTCGCGCAACGGTCGACCGCCGGTACGCACCGTTCATCGGCACCGAGTCGGAACCCTTCGAGTACCTCCGCGACGCCCTCCGGCGCGAAACCCGACTACGAGTCACGCCGCCGGACCCGTGGCGTATCCGTGAGGACTCCCGACGTGCCCACTCGTGGACGATTCCCCGGCTGGGCTATGAGGTGCGGCTGACGACTGACGGGATTCGGGACGGCTGGACGCTCGAAGTCAACGGCGACGTCGAGCTCGCCGACGCCTCGCGACTCGAGGCCTTCGAACGCGCGGCCGAGCGCATGAGCGAGATCGCCGCGCACGTGCCCGCGGAGGTGTCCGAGTAGATGCGCCACCGACTCGCGACGCTTACGCCGGAGATCGACCGCGAGACGCTGACGCTGTACGGCGGACTGTTCCTGGTCGTGATGGCCGCGAGTGGAATGGCAGTTTCCGTCTCCGCCTTTGGAGTCAATTCGACGGCTGGCCTCTCACCCGGACTCTGGACGTACGTCGCCCTCTATTACGGCCACGTTCCGGCGTTCGCCGCGGTCCTGTTCCTCAAAGGCTACCGCTACGCCTACCCGCCCGATGCGTAACGACGACCCGCGACCCAGCGGCCGGGACTGGCGTCCTGCAACGCGGG
This sequence comes from Haloterrigena turkmenica DSM 5511, assembly GCF_000025325.1. Lineage (NCBI taxonomy): Archaea > Methanobacteriati > Methanobacteriota > Halobacteria > Halobacteriales > Natrialbaceae > Haloterrigena > Haloterrigena turkmenica. The sequence goes on from NC_013748.1 coordinate 16,635, forward strand.
TTCGATTCCCGCCGGCTGCGTGCCCGGCTTCGGCCGGGCCACCAGTGGGGGCTCGCTTTCCTCGAGTCCTCGCACTCCGTCCCCCTCTCCCACCCATCATTTCAGTACAACCAACCATGACACAGAAATCCCAAACCAGACGGCAGTACCTGCAACGCACCGGCGGCGCCGCGCTCACGGTAACGGGAGCGAGCGCGCTGGCAACGACAAGCGCGAGCGCCCAATCGGACAGCCAACAAGGCATCCTCGCCGATGGCGTCGGCGAGGGTGGCAACTTCCGGGCGTTTCTCGAGGGCAAACTCTCCGGCGTGAGCGTTGGCGGCCCCTCTGAGAGCGCCGAGGTCTATGCCGACCGAATGCGCAACGAGTTCAATGCGAACTCTGAGCATTGGATCAACTACGGCAACTGGTTGATCGACGAGTACGACGTGCAAGCGGCCGGCGATACGGTCGTCGGCGTCGACGTCCAGGTATCGAAGTTCCTCCGTGGCGACGACGTTGTCTCGACGACGGTCGACGTCGGCTACGATTCCGAGACAGACCAACTCACGTCTCTTGAGTGGCGTCTCGGCGCCCCCGAGGAACCCGATTACGAAGTCGTGCTGATTGATGACGCCGCCGAAAACGGCGCCGACGAGCTGGCCGATCTCCGCCGTGAGTTCATCGATACCAGCGGCGAGGGCGACCACTCGGTCCCGTCAGAGGAGTACGTAAGCCGGCACGTCGGCCAGTACTCGAGTTTCATCGACCTCGGCAATGACGGCCAGACCGTCTTCGAAATGCTCCTCGGAGAGGTGAAACAGTAATGCCCTGGAAGCGAGACGACGAGTACAACGACAAGCCGTATGGCGACCCGCGCCGGGCGGCGAACATCCGGTGGGAATCCCGGCCGAAACGCACGCTCCGGCGCACACGAGAGGGCGCGGGCTCGCTCCTCGGTCTCGTCGTGTGGCCACTCCGTGCGCTGGGGCGGTCACTCTCGAGACTCACTAGGGGGCGATAGCTATGCCAGACCTTCGACGCGCTGGCGGCTACCTCGCGTCAGCGGCAAAAGCCGTCGCCCTCGCACCGGTCGCACTCGCCCGGTTTGCGGGCCGGCAAGCCTCTGGGACATACCGTAACGTCCGCGGCTTTTTCGGGTGGTTGTCGATCGATAACGCACTCCCGCCCGCGGTCGCGTCAACGCTCCGGTGGCTCGGCGAGACCGTCCCGAAAGCGCTCGGGCTCGGGTCGTCCTACGAACAGACGGCTGCGGCAGGCGTCCTCATCATCGGTGCGATTACGGCGACGATTCTGACGTTCGGACTCACGGCGGCGATCGTCGTCGCGGCGGTTCCGTTCCTGTTGATCGGCTTCGTGCGATTCGTTCCGCTCGCCAACGGCTACTGGAAGGCTGGCCGCAGTAAGATTCGCGACCGAGACGGGGTGAGTAAACCGAAATGGGATCGCTAACCACGCCTCGAGTCCTGTTCTTGTGTCTGGTCCTCGTGCTCGCGCCGATCGGCGCCACGATGCCGGCGACGGCGAGCACGATGACGATGACCGACGACCAACCAGAGTGTGAGACGACGGTCACGCACGACGCGTTCCGAACGGACAACGAGACGGTCACGGCGGCCCAGAACGGCACTGCAACGAGCACGGTCGACAACACCGACGTTTCGGTCGATACAGACGTCGGGTTCGTTCACCTAAACGCGAAGAATCCGAACGGTTACTGCGTGCGGTATGTCGTCGAGATGAGCCCCGACGTGATTGACCCGGCTGACCTCGGTCATATCGACGCGAACAACGGCTCGGAGACGGCGACGTGGCGCGCAATTCACGACTTCGACGCCGACGAGACCTACACCGAAGTCGAGTTCGTCCTCCAGGGCGGCGAAGAAGCGACCTTCGCCCCCTCGAAGCTCCGGGTCACGTCGCTCAAGTGGACCGGCACGGCGAAAAACGCCACAAACGGGTGGCTGCCACAGGTCGATCTCAGTCTCGGATCGCTCTTCGGCGACGGCGACCTCGAGCAACGACAGTACACGCTATCCGCCGAGAACAACAGCGAAGACAGCGTGTCGGTCTCGCTGGCCAACGAGAGCCTCGGGAAAGAGGTCTCGGAATATCAGGCGGTCTACCGGACTGACGACGGCCGGTGGACACCAGTCGGCACCGATACCGGCGACCCGGTCTACAAATCCGAGTCGGGCGACGGCTCGGTCGTGAACTTCCACTTTAACGACGCCGACGCGGAGGTCGAGTTCACCGCGAATCCGACGGCCGTCGACAAAGCGAAACACCAGTACCGCTCGTATCTGAGCGGAATTGATTTCCTCGATGGAATCATGCCCGGTCTCGCTGGTGGCTCGAGCGTCCTACAAACACTCTCACTGCCGCTTGTAGCGGAGGTGAAACCGAATCCATGAACTGGTTTAACACAATCGTCGCGGTTGGCATCGCTATCATCCTCGTCCCAGCACTCCTCGGCGGTGGATGGATCATCGCGTTTGGGTTAGCCCTCGCATGGCTGGCCGTTACGTTCGGCGGTCGGATCGGGCTGGATATCTTCAAGGAACGCCAGTCCGGTGCAACGGCGGCGAAATACAAGTCTCGAACGCTCTCTCGAGAGCGCGACGACGGCCAACGGTGGGACCGATGAACGGACTCCTCTTCGCCCTCGTCGCGATCGGGACGGCATTTCTCGTCAGCGGCGAGCTGTACGATCGCCGTGGCGACCAATCGATTACCGTCTCGGCGATTACCGGACTCACGTCGAACGTCATCTACTCGGCGGCGGCGATCGGGCTGGTATTGAGTTCCGCGATGGGCGGCAACTACGGCCTCGCCATCGTCGGCGTCCTCCTCTTGATCCTCCTGTTTTTCCTTGCCCGTGGGAACTTGGAACTCCTAAAGGAAAGCGAGATTCGGGCGAAAATCGCGGGGCAAGCGTGACTGACGCGACTCGAGACCGTGGCCCCGGCCCGCCTTTTCTTTGTCGCCGCCGATTGCAGCGAGCTTCCAATCTCCTTGAAATCACGCACACGCTTTGAGACATGCAACATCACCCGATCCGACTCGAGAGCAACAGCACTGACCGATCGGAGGTGCCGTAATGGCACTCCAAATTACAGGGACCTTCGATAGTCCCTCGGAATCGACACGGCGGGTCTACATCCCGGCGGATATCGTCACCGACTCGGCGTTCCCCTTCGAGGCGGGCGACCCCTACGTCCTCCGCGTCTCGAGACACGAAGGCTTTGCCGTGACGCCGCCGGATTCGGCCCGTGAGACAATCGAACTCCCACCGATCGACGAGGACCTACTATGAGACACACCAGTACGACAGAAGCCCAACAGCGCCGCCAGCGAATCGACAAACTGTACGAACACTTCGAGGACGTGGTCGGGCTCATCACTGAGACCGACCTGCAAGACGCCGTGCTCGATTGGATGGACGACGCCGACGAAGTGCCGGCCGAATCCATCCTGACGCACATCGAGACGATGCTCGCGAACTTCGAAACCGAGTACGAGATGTACGCCACCGACATCAACGGCGCCGACCACTTCCCCGACGACTGCTCGGACTGTGAGCACTACGGGATCGCCTGTCCCGTGATTACGAACCGCTACGAAAAGATCGAACGCGACCGACTCCGCGACCGACTTCGCGGGGCCGGCGAGGACGAAGTGAAACGCGAACTCCGACGCTACGCCGGCCGAAACGGTTGCGAGGCGATGATCGACGAGATCGACGAATGGGAAGGCGACTACCGCGACCTCCTCGAGCGGGGCCGGGAGCTTCGCCGCGAGACGTTCCACTACCTCCGGCCCGCCGAAGAGTACGAGTACGCCGAGTCTGAACTCGGCGAGACGAACGCCGACGCGATGGAGGGGCGGCCGTGAACTGGAACTACGTTCTCATCGGCGTCGTTGCGATCGCCGTCCTCCTGGTACTCGGCTATCTCATCGAGCGGTGGGGTGTCTTCGAGGACTCGCGAGCGGCAACCGGCGCCGAACGCGTCGATCGGTCCGCGAACGGCCCCGAAACCCGCCCACGCATCCCGGTTCGGGATAAGCCCCGCCAACTCCCGACGGAACTCAAGATCATTTCCTTCTGTCTCATCGGGATCTGTGCGATTGTGGCCTTCTACACCTACCAGTTCCTGAAAAACGGTTCTCCGGCGGAGTTCCAATATACGGCCCAACTCCAGTTCGCTGTTATCGCGTTGATCGGTGTCGGGACCGGCGTCGCCTACCGAGGCCACAAGGACAGTCACGTCGGCGAGATTCACGTCATCAACGAGTCGAAAAACGGCGACGTCAACAGCGAGCACACGATTCTCTACGAAAAATCGTCGGCTGAAACAACGAACGGAAAGATGCTCATCAAGGAACTCCGCGACGAGCGGCTGTTCGGGCTCTTTCGCCGGTACAAGCTCGTTGGCCACGACCGAAACCTTCGGTCGGATCGGCCACTCGGCGATATCATCACCCACGAAATCCACTCGGACGCGGTCGAACTCGAGGATGGAAAGTGGGTCATGCGAACGCAGGGCCGAATCACCGTCGACGGCGGCACCAACAACCCCGCCGATTACCGCTACCACCCACCCGTGAGACTCCCCTACGAGAAAATGGTCAAACAGCAAGAACAGATGCGGAAAAAGGACATTCGGATGGACTCACTCCGTGCTCAACTCGCGGAGGCACACAGTCAGATCGGCGACCTCGTCCGCGTCCTCGAGAACGGCGAGTACCGCCAGCGCGAGGAACTGAAAGACGACCTACGAGACATCAAAGACCTCGTTGGCACGTCACAGGAACACGTCACGGTCCAACAGGACCGCGGCCAGAAGCGCCGCCAGGTCAACGGCCAGCGAGATATCCCATCTCGAGACAACGGCACCGCGGGGGGTGAAGCCTAATGCGGCGAGCGTTCGCGTTGCTTGCGGTCTGTCTCGTCCTCCTGAGTGCCGCCGTGCCGGCCACAGCGGCCGCGGCGACGACGGCCGACGCTGGGGCCGCCGACGCATCGATGCCGGCCTACGCACTCCAAGAGGACAACGAGAGCGACGCCAACAGCACGCCCGATACCAGCGCACCGACCAGCGCTGAACAGGTGCGGATCAATCCTGCCGGCCCGGACGTCGAGTACCAGTCGACCGAGGTCACCGAAGAGGATTCGACGTTCAACACGACCGGCGAGTTCGCCTATTTCAGTCTGACCGAACCCGTCGACGCCGTTCGGATCTCCCAATCGAAGGCGGAAGCGCGCGTACTCGAGGGCGGCCAGACGGTCCAGGTCTCCTACGAGCCCGACGCGGCGCCGCCGGACCAGACCTCGCTGTACACGCTCGAGGTGTTCTTCGAGGACGGCTCCGAGAAAGACGTCGAGTTGTACGCCAGCGAGACCGACCAGAGCGTCGAAGCCGCGGAACTGAAAGACTGGGAGCCGACCATTGAGACGCTGAAAGACAAAGCCGAGGAAAACGGCTACGAGAAAACACCGGAGGGCGCCGAGTCCTATGTGACGTGGGTCGACGATCGTGCCCAGCTCGTCGATGGCTTCCTTACGGAACTCGCCGCCCAGACGATTGCCTGGGTCATCGCCGGCCTGATGAACCCGCTGAATATCATCATCGGCCTCTCGCTGTTTGCGCTGGCAATGTGGCGGCGTCGTTCGAAACACGGCGATATCGTCGACGCCCTCTCGAGTATGACCGGGCGGTACGAACAGGAACTCACGAAACTGCGTAACGGCCGGCAGACGGCCAAACGCACCGCCGACGACGACAAACTCTCGGAGGTGCCAGCGATCGGCTCGGAAGCGGACTACTACGAGGACGCGTTCGGGACGAAAAGCCCGGCCCAACTCGCTCACCTTACCGCGACCGGCGAAGCGCGAGCGACCAACGACGGGCTCGAGATGGTCCATCACGGTGTGGACGACCTCAACACCGACGACCTCCATGGGACGTGGCTCGAGCCCGTCCTCCGGCATATCCCGAACGAACGGCGAGTCCTGAACCACTTACTTCAGAACATCAAGTACATGGAAACAGAACATAATCTCGGATCGAACTACCGAGAGACGCGCAACGAACTCGAGGTTATGCTCGACGACCTCGAGCGCAAGCAAACGCAACTGACCGGCACGCCGGCCGCCGCGGGGGATGATTGACGATGGAGATGCCGGATACGCCCGACAACGATCCCGAGGAAACCGATTCTGACGGGGCCAGCGGTGGGGTATGGGCGGCGATTTGTGCCCTCCCCGGCCGTCTTTGGGCAGTACTGGCGTCGATTCTGGCGACGCTCCTCGTCGGTCTCCGTGGCGTCGGTCGCCGAGTCCGCGGCGTGTGGACGACAGTCCGCTACCGGGCCACGCAGGCGCTCGTGAGCTTCATCATGGGCTCGCATCCGAACACCTCGCGATTGCTCGCGACGGCAGTCGTCGGCAGCGGCGTCGCCGCTGGTGTCGGGATCATGGCCGTGGCCGTCAACCAAGCCGAAACGAGTGCGTCCTCCGGCCCGATCGTCCGCTTTGCGCTCGGACTGGCGACGAGTCCGTGGGTGTGGATTCTCGCAATCGTCCTGTTGTTCCGGCAGGTGCTGTTTTTCGGCGACCGGCTGCTCGCCCGCGTGACCGCAAGCGAGTCGGGATACAGCTACAAGACGATTCGCCGACTCGCCGAAGAGGCCAAACGCCCCGACTTAGACCGATGTGAGCGCGTCCTCGTCCAGTCGGGTGACAGCGCCGAACGCATCACCGAGTGGTGTCTCGACGCCCTCTCGGGCAACGGCCACGACGCACCGACGTTCAACCCGCCCGGTGCCGACGACGACTCGAGCGACGAGACCAACCTCCCACGCCAGCGGACGGCCGCCGACGAACCGATCGACGTCGATCCGGCCGACGATGACGACGAGCCGGACTTTTGGACGCAACTCCGCTTGTTCCGCCTCGAGTTGGGATCGGCGATCGACCTGAACGGGATTCTCTGGCGGTTTCTCGTCCCGGCCGGACTCACGTTCGTCGGCATCATGCTGTGGCTTCGGATCTGGATACAGCCGTGGGTCCTGCCGGTCGTCGTCGCGGCCGCTGCGTTCGTCGGCGGTGCCTACTACTGGGCCGTCGACCTCCGACATCGCCGCCGCCTCAAGGCGCTGCGTGCCGAGGAGACCACGACGCAGTGGACCGACCTCGCAATCTTAACGAAGACCGTCGAGGTGCCCGAGACGACGATGTACTACGGCTATCTCGATGGCAAGGTCTACGCCAGCGAGGACAAACGCGACCTCGCCGAGACACTCGCCGACCGGGCGCTCGACCGACTCGAGGGCCGCCAGCCCGCGCCAGCGATCGAAGAAAAGAACGCCTACCTGTTGAAGCGCTATCTCCCCATGCTCGAGGCGTGGGAACAGGAATACGAACGCAAGGCGATCATGGACCAACTCATCGATACGGTCGCCGACGCGCCGGAGGGACTGCTCCCACGGGATATTCTGATTGACGAAGTAGTCGAGTACGACCGCCGCTACGTCGCGTTCGGGCTGTTGTTCATCGGCCGCGGCCGTGACCCCGATCTCGTCCGCGAGGTCTACCAGGACTTAGTCGAGATTCACGCCCTCGCCGAGACGCCGGTGACGGTACAGGACACCGAGACCGGCGGCGAACGCGAGCTGATCGCTGTCTCGAAGGGTGACGACTCGTTCCCGCCGAACGTCGTGCAACTTCGCGGCGAGTTCTCGAGTCTGTTCGGGAAACAAGCCTTCCAGACGCGGTACGACGCCCCGGAGATCGACGCGAACACGACACCCGCACCGTTCATCCGACCGGAAACCCGCGAGACTGCCGACTAACCCCTACGTATGAGTTCACAACATCACCTTCACCAACCGAGTGACAACACCGAGACGCGAGTTGCGGTCCGGAACAAGCTCTCGGTCCGGATCGAACGCCAACGGCGTAAAGAGACGCTGAATACAGAGGCCCATGTCCGCGAGTTAATCCGCGACGCCGAGGGCGCGATCGTCGGCGACGACGAGACTGACCGCCGCGCCGAGGAACTGCTCGAGGAGTTGCACCTCTATCTGTGGCATGACCCCGAACGAAAGGCACCAACCGACGGCGATACGCTCCCGGCAGACGCTCGGTACCGGTTCAAACAGATTCACCGCCAATTCCAGGCCGGCCACGATATCGAATCGCGGACATGGTTCGAAACGCTGGTGTCGGTCGCGAAAGGCCTCAACTACGTCGAAGCGTTTACCGATCTGACCCAGTACGCACCGGTCCGTCTCGAGACGTTAAACGAACAGGGCCGCCAGGGTAACGTCGAGACGGCGACGCCGATCGGTCGCCGTCGGATCGGGGCCGACGACGCCGCCGACCTCGAAGACCGAGCCGTCGAGATTACACACTCGTCGTGTGACCACATTCTCGCGGTTGCACTCCCGCGGTCGGGGAAGGACTCGACGATCACCAGTATCGGGATGAACCTCTGGAAAGAGCACAACTACTCGTATTTCAGCATTCTCGACGACGGCCGGATGGAGACACCAATGGTCTCGATACCCAACGACGAGGATGCGATTCAACGAAATCTCGAGCGGATGGGGCAGGAACCAGAGGCGTTCGACGCCGAGGTGTTCGTCCCGGCGATGGACGGCATTCCGTCACACCTCCCGGCGAACTTCAAGCCGTTTACCATCGGGATTGACGACCTCACACCCCATCTGATTCTCCGACTCGCGGGGATTACGAAATCCGACGCGAACACGGAACAGCGGATCAAACAGGCACTCGATAAGACCCTCGAGCGCACCGGCGAAGTGACTGAGTTGGTCTCGCGGTTGCAGGTCTACGCGAAGGAAATGGACGCGACAATCGAGTGGGTCGAGAAAGGCGACGACTCGGTCGAATCCAAAAGCGTTCAATACCACATGGAGGCGGAGGATGCACTAAACAAGGCCGCCCAGCGGCTTGCTCACCTCGCTGGCGAGGGGCTCGTTGCGTCGCCCAGCGCCGAGACGAACATCGATATGGCCTCTGTCATCGCGAACCAGGAACAGGCCGCCGTCCTCTGTTGTAACTTTCTCACGCAAGGGCAAGAGGCGCTGAAATACACGATTATGGACCTCTGGTTGCGGTTGATCTATCAGGCCCGAGACGGTGATATGCGACTCCCGCGTGTCTGCCTCGAGATTCGCGAACTGAAGAACATCGCCCCGAGTAAGCTGGCCGACGTTCGGTACAAAGAGACCATCAAGACGCTTCGACAGACCATCTTCTTTATTTCAACACAGGGTGGCAGCCGCCGAATCTTGATGCTTGGCTCGACCCAGAAACTGAACGACGTCTACAAGCCGGTCCGGTCGAACATGGCGACGAAGATTCTGTTACGACTCGGCGAGGAGGAAATCGAGACGCTGGACCGGTCGTACAATTTCAGTAACGAACAGATGCGACAGCTCTCCGAGTTCGATATCGGACAGGGGATGATCCTTGCCGGCGGCGAGGCCTACTGGCCGATCGAACTCCGCGGGGCGCCGTGTGGGCTCGGACTCGGCGATCGCCATTGGCTCGACCGGTATGGCCTCGCGTGGGGCGCTCGCGTTCGCGAGAGCGAGTACGACGGCTGGCGGACGAAACACGGCGACTGTGCGTACTGGGTGGATCTAACCGAGAACACGGTCGTCACCGACGGCTCGGTCCCCGAGGTCGGGACGTGGCACCTACTCCCCGAGGACTTCGATGCTGACCTCGAGCCCGAGGCCGTCGACCAGGAGGCGATCGACGCCGCCCTCGAGCGGCGCCGCGAGTATCCCGTGAAGTCCGACCTCTCACTCGAGCCGACCAGCTTTGGCGACCGGCAGCGCGACCTCTCCTTACAGCAACAGGACCGAGACACGACGCTCTCGGAGGTGGTCGAACAGCACAACATCCCCGAGGCCGTCGCGCCGTGGCTCTCGAAAGAAGCGCCGACGCGAGAGCAACTGGTTGCGGCCTGTCGGGCGATCGACGAGCACGACGACCTCGCACGACAGGCGGATATCGCCGAGCATATCGACTGGTCTCGTAGCAACCTCGCGACGCATCTGAGCAAGAGCGAGAGTCTGAAGAAATGTGTCACGAAAAGCGGCGGCACCTACGAGTTGACGCCGATCGGGAAGCGAGCGGCAGAGGTCAAATGGAAAGTCGTGATGGAGGAACTGAAATAGATGTCTTACGACGACCCACTCGAGGCGTTCACCGACTTTTTCACCGGGCCGTATCGCGAGCAGATACAGGAGCTTGACGACGGCTATCCCGACGAGCGCTCGCTCCGAATCGACTGGCACACTCTCGAGTCGTGGGACGGGTCGGTCGCCGACGAGTTCCTCCGCAAACCCAGCCGAATGCGACAGTTCGCGACGAATGCACTTACTCGGCTTGATGAAATCTCGGTCGTCGGCGTGAACGTCCGCGTCTACAATCTGCCCGATCGAAAGACCGTTCGCGTCGGGAAGTACCGCACGCGCCAACTCGGAAAGTTGCTCTCCGTCCGCGGGAAGGTCGTCGATATGGACGGCGTGCAACCGTATGCCGAAGAAGCGGCCTTCGAGTGCCCGTTGTGCGGGACACTATCCCGAATGCCCCAGAGCTACGGCGACCTCATGAAGCCGAACGAATGCGCGGGGTGTGAGCACTCGAAACCGGGCTTTCGATTCAACCGCGAGCAGTCCGAGCTTGTCGATTTGCAGAAAATCGTCATTATCCCGCCGGACAGCAATCTCGAGGAGCCGCCGGCCACGATCGCCTTTCTGAAAAACGACCTCGTTGATATGGTCGGCCCCGGCGACCTCGTCACGTTGAACGGCATCTACGAAACGTTCGACGGGCAAAGCGAATCGACGCTCTCGACGTATATCGAAGTGCTCGACCTCGATATCACCGAACGCACCGAGATTGACACCTACGGTGCAAGCGAGATTCGCGAGTTCATCATGGACGCGCTCACCGAGGAGATCCAGGCGACCGACGACTGGGCCGCCGACCGAGCAAGCGTCGTCGACGCCGTCGTGGAACGCCACGGCGTGCGTCGCGAAGAGGTTGACGACCAAATCGAGTACCTCATCGGCGAGAACGACGTCGGCGCGGAGGGCTCGAGGCTGTTCGATATCTAAGCCGCTGTTCGGCCGCTGTGTCCGTTGCTGTCTCGCGCGTCCCGAACAGCCTTGCACATGGCGCGGTCGGTTCTCGAGCGCGAGAACGGCCGCGTCGGGCCTGTCTCGAGTGGGATTGTCTGCGTGTCCCACCCGGCCGCGCCGTGTACGCCATACACACTAGAGTCCGGTTGTATTCTAACAGTGTCGCTGTCCGACAGACACCTCGGCGTCCGGTGGGGGTGGGGTGGGAAATAGGAGTGTGAACAAGGAGCACAGTAGATGACCAACAATCGCCTTTGAATAACCAATGCCACCCGACGACCACGATCGACCAGCACAGTCTCCCCGCGAACAGATCGACGCGCTCGCCGAGGAGTACGGCGTCGATGTCGACGACCTGTTGATCCAGAGTCGCCGCCGCGACCCGATGTACAAGGGCACAGACGCCGACCACGCGAAAGCCGAGTGGTTCGCCCGCCTCTGGCAGCAAGCCGTCGAGCAACGAGAGAGCGACCGTATCCACGTCCGCGGCGTCCACTACACAGTCTACATGTCCGATATGGACGTCGAGCCACCGACGAACTGTTCGTGGGAGAGCTACGACAACACCCAGCGCTGTTATGACTACCTCGAAGAGTGTGCTGTCCTCGCGCGAATCCTCGGCTACATCCCGCTGGATGGGATTATCGACAAGCGCGCGGATACGCGAACCGTCACGGAGTATGGAACCCACACCCTCGAGCCCGACCCCGAGGGTGTGAGTGCCCCGACCGGGGTTGCAACGCCGACGATTCCCCATCCAGAGGCTCGCGCCGGCCTTGTCTTCGATCCTGCGGAAATCGACTACTCTCAGTGGGTCGGCGGCCGCGTGGCCTCGAGCGCCCGCGAGCAACTGTCGTTTGACGAGGCCCGCCAGTCGCCGTATCACATCGAACTGTGGTCTGAAAAGACGCTTCCCGATTACATCCGCGGTCCCGGTGGGCTGGCCGCCGAGTACGGCTGCAACGTCATCGTCGAAGGCGAGGGCGACCTATCGTTGACCGTCGCGAACGAGCTGGCCCAGCGAATCGAGGCCGCCGGGAAGCCCGCGGTGATTCTCTATCTTGCGGACTTCGATCCGAAAGGCTACGATATGCCGGCGAACATGGCGGGCAAGCTGGCGTGGCTTCACCAGCGCGGCGATCTCGAGCAACGCGTCGCCATCGAGCGGCTGGCCGTGACGAAAGACCAGATCGAACAGCTGGAACTCCCGCGAAAACCCATCGAGGAGAGTACGGCGACCGGCACCGGCGGCGTCGCGTACAACCGCCGCGTGACCGAGTGGGAAGAACAACACGGCGCCGGGGCGACCGAGTTGAACGCTCTCGAGCAACAGCCCGAGGAGTTCCGCCGAATCGTTCGGTCGGCGTTGGAGCGATACACGGACCCCGACCTCGAGTCCAAGAACGAACGCCGCGGCGACGAGTGGGAGGACGACGTCGAATCACGGATCGAGGCGCGGCTTCGCGAGGCTGGCGCCAATGACGATCTCGATGACCTGGAGGCGTGGATCGACGATTTCAACGACGCCTATGCGGAGGTCGCGGACGTATTCGGGCGCTTACGCGGGATGATGGACGACGAGTCGGCGCTCGGGGCGTGGGAATCGATGGTCGACGAACTGCTCGCAGACACCGAGTTTCCCGTCGCGACCGTTCCCAAGGGCGACGCGGCGTTGCCCGATGATCCGATCTACGACTCGGGGCGTTCCTACGCGGAAAATAAGATGCGGATCGATCGGTATCGGGCGTCGGAGTAGTCGGGGAAACGCTCTAGAACCAGTGCGAGACACTTCAATTCGAACTAATGCCACAGCTCAATCCAACACAGATAGCGAACCGTATCGGACGTATTGCCCTTGCAACCATCCTCGCCGGAGTCTTGTGCGCGCTCGTGAACGTGCCCAGCGAGGTCCGGTCGGGAACGTTCCCCGATCTGACCGACCCGATCGATATCTACCTCTCCCTCTTGGTGGAGGTGTGGACGTACGGGATAGTCGCTGCAGTACTCGTCCCGGTCGTACTGGGCGTGTTGTGGGGATTCTCGGAACGGTTCTCCCGTGTCCGTGTCTGGCAGGCGATTCTCGTCGTTACGGTCGGACTCGCGGTCGCGATGTCCCTCGAGTCGTGGGGCCACCCGGCCGCGTTCGTGCTCGCAACAGTCGGCCGGCTCGCCTCTGGCGGCGCCGTGCTGGCGGCAGTCGTGATTGTCGAGTTGCTGTTCGCGTGGGATATCGCCTCGCAAACCTCGCTCGAGGGGTTCGTCACGGCCTCGGGTGGAACGCTCGCGGTCGTTGTTGCCCTGGTGCTCGTCGTCGCAACGATCTCGACTGGCGTGCTCGCCGTGGCCGGTACCGCGGGCGTGTCGTTGCCTGAGGAGAGCCACGACCACGGGTTTGGGTCGGCGTCGGCAGACGAACTCGAGACCGAGTACAGCCACTATCTGGACGTCAAATCGGGCGACGAACTCACCTGCGAGCCGGCGACCGTCGAACGCGAGAACGTCCCGGCGGCCGCACAGACCCACGAGAACGACCTGAACGACTTCGAAGTTAACGCGACGGTCTACGAGGGGATGGGTGCAAGTATCATCTACGAGTGGACCTACACCGGTGAGGGAACGCTCGAGACCCAGCGCAGTGGTACCGTCGAGAACGGTGCAGTGGAACTCGACGGCTACTGGGATCGGCCAGTCAACGAGGGGAACCACGAAATGCCCGTTATCGACGGGACGGCCGTCGCCGACGGTGGCGATTCGATCAACGGCACCTACGTCGAGTTCGACGTCGTGAACGACGACGGCGAGTTGATTCGGTACACCGGGACGCTGTGCGACAAGAATCTTTGATCGGTGTATGGCTGCCTTCTAACCCCATGCTCGAGACCGCAGAAACCCTCTTCTACCTCGCGCTCGGCGCCGGGACACTCGCCTACTACGTCCGCGACCGCCTCGAATCCGATCCCGACCCGATCGAGGAGGCCAAACGCCTGTACGCCGACGGGAAGATCGACGAACCGGAACTCGAGCGCCGCATCGAGGAGGCCGTCGACGATGACCATAAGGCGATCCGGCTAGTCGTCGAGGACGTCAACGGTGTGTCCGAGTCACGCTCGAAGGCGATCGCCCGCGAGTACGAGTCACTGGACGAGCTGCGAGCGTCCGATCGGGCACGACTCGAGGTCGTGCCGGGGATCGGCGAAGAGTTGGCCGCGGCCGTCCTCGAGCGAGTGCAGGACGAATAGCGTCGCACCCAGCCTCTCGGAGACCTCCTATCGGGGCTACGATATCACGTGCGCTAGTCCTGTCGCGTCTGATTCCAACCCGCTCGGGATTGTGTCGGGAGTTGGTCGTCCACGGTGGTGCGTCTCGGTCCCGATCGCCGCGTCTCAATCGCGGGAATCAATCCCGATAGTGGTGGGAGATAGAGAGTCAGTGGGGGCGAGAGGAACTCGAGCACATCGACAGTACCCGTTTGAGGATCGAACAAGGCCATCTCATAATCTCGATAATTGACCGCGACTCAGGAAGCGAATCGTATTATAGTCGTGATCAGAATTTCCCATTAATATTCTCGGCTAGCATCACTAATCATAGCACTAAGACCAGTGCAATCTCATATGTGATATAGAGGAGAATCAGTACGAGAAGGACCTGAATAACGTCGCCAGCGAGATTATTTGGTAGCTGATTGTCGATTTCAGTTACTCCTAGTTCAGGCAATGTGCCAGTTTGCGATTGTCTCCGAGTTGCCGGCATGCTCCGGAAGAAATCGTCGCCGAACATCCGTTCCATCTCCCTATCTTGGCGGTCCATCATGGCCTCCATTTCATTATAATCATCAAATCGGTTCGTTACTTCACTCACGTATGATGCCGAACAGTTGCATGCATCTGCGATTTCCTTGTTCGTTGCATTCGGGTTTTCGTACCATGTCAGTAGGATGTCACGCTGTAGATCCGTTTTCCCCGTCTTGCTCGTAGACATATTGCCATAACACTTCCCTTCGGTGATAAAAAAGTTGCGAATAAAGTCACTTCATATGATAAGTGACTTGATATAGAGTTCAGTCTGGTTTTGCAATATTAGTCAGATGATCAATGACCTCCTGCTGGGTCATCTTCATATCTTGTGCGATTGAAGCTGGTGATTCTGAGTGTACAGCATACCGGTACGCGACGATAGTACCCTGACCTTGTGCCGCAATGTCTGTTGGAACACTACCTGGAGGGAGTTCTTGTAGAGGGCCCCATGTCTGATCAAGAGAACCGTATACATTCGCCTGTTGGCGTCGTTCTGGGATATCCTCAAAGTCGTTGAATGCGACTGGATCTCGATCATCTGCAGGAACGTACTCAACCGTCTCACTCTGTTCAATAACCGTTGCACCATCCGAGAATTCCCGGATCACTTCCTTATCTGGAGTGATAGCTGCCCAAACCTGCTCGGGGAACTTCACAACAGCAATTGCTCCGAGAAGAAATAGCATTCCGACAGCCTCGATAGAATAGCCAATACCAGTCGGGTTCAGAATGAGATAGAGACCGATGGCACCCAGACCAATACCTGCTTTTTTCCGCACTTCTGCATCATCAAGTGGATCTGGCAATTCGGTCTGTGTTTCGGTTATCTGCGATCGCTCGACAGGGTCAGTTGACGACGTCGATAACGATGGGGCATATTCTTCGACAAGATCATAGGCACGCTGCTCTTGAATCAACTCAACCAAATCGTCCCCGTCAATAAGCTTGACATTATGTTCACTTGCCCATTCTTTAGCGGTTGATGTGAACGTCGACGTTGTTACGATAACGGCTGCATCCGCTTTTGCATCCTGTACTTTGAGCGCGTAATACTGTTGAACATCTGGACGTCCAATTTTATTCCCATTGCTATACCGTTTTACCTGGATCACTTGGCGATGATCGACTCCTCCGACTTGTTTATCGGCAACAATATCAACACCCTCGTCATTAGATGCTGTTGATACTTCTGTTTCCCATCCTTGTCGACTCCAGAGATCAGCTACAAAATGTTCGAATTCGATCGGATCAATATTTTGTAACCGTGGGAGTAGTTCACTCCGTTCTTCCTCTTGTACAGACATACATATCATATACTGTGAACACGAGACTTGAACTTTACTGCTTCCTGAGATTATCGGTAGTGGTGAATAGTTACTGGATTGGAGTTATCTGGTTGGCACTAAATTGTACGAAATCAAGGCTCACAGACACAGATACCCCGGAGTCGCGAGTAGTCTTGGACTCGTTAGACGGCCCGCTGTGCAGACAGGTTATATCGATGTGTTCGATCGTCTCTCACGGACATAGACTCTCCAGTTGAGAGTTCTACTAGAGTTGTATGATCCCCTCAGTCTCGGAAACTCTCAGCCTGGATATCGCAGTGTCTCGGCGCGCTTGCGTTCGACTCGCCGCAAGAACGCCTCGAGCATATCAGTGGTCGGTTCGTCGTCGATCCCCACTGGTAGGAGTCACCGTTAGAGTCCTCGTAGCCGACAGTCGTGAGGAACTCAGTCAGCGTCATATCGTGGTGTTCGCGCAGCGCGTAGACAATCCCCGAATAGCCTACCTCAGTGACCTCCTTGTGGTCGGCCGCGAATCGAGATCCAAGCCAACGCGAGCAAGTTCCGAATCGATTTTGGCAGTCCAGATCGACTGGAGTTCTACAAGGGACTTTCTAGATAATTGACTCTATCGGCGTCGCTTATATGCTCACTACCCCGGGAAGGCGCATTTCTCTGGTCTGGATGAATCTAAGAGTTACATTTTCGTACGTCCATGTATTTGTAATGTTCAGAACTATACTCAATTTAAAAGGTAATCTTCTCTAATCTGGTCGATTCTTGCTTCATCAACTTTTCCGAGGTTTTCAAATTTATCAAGCAGCACCTCAGCGTTCTGTGAGACATTATTGTGGTTGGACCGCTTCAAGAGATTCTCTAGCCGGTCCAGAATCTGATCCTCCTTTCCGAAGAACCCATCAAACTCAGATATATGGCCTAATACCCTGGCCTTTTGACGGTCATTCAAATTGTTCTGTGTGAGCTGCTTGCTAATGCGGTCCATGAACTGCTGACCGTTCTCCTCTACCAGATATCCTGTAATAGAACTCATCACCTCGATCAAAGCATCAAGATGTCCAGGATTCTGATTCCGACTGAAAGCTTGCGCCAGCTCATTGCGAACGTCTTCTGCTACGGTCTCCTTCCTGTCTGAGTCAACGTCAGACTCTATCTTCTCCCAGAGATCTCGGTACAACTGGTACTCGTTCTGGTTACCACTGAGTAGATTATCTATCTGACTGATGTAGCTCTCCTGTTCCGGCCCATTAAGCTTCGAGAAGATCTTTGCTCCAACCTCCAAGTAGCGCCTCTTTCGATTAATGTTATTTTCGCGGTTGGCTTGATTACCACAAATGTCAATAACTTCCCCCCAGATAGGCTCGAACCGGTCTGAATATTCGGTGAAGGTGTCGATTCCAAGCTGACTGTGATTATTATTGTTGTTCTTTATAAGATTCTTCACCTTCTCATGGAGATCTTGGCTGAACTCCTCGGGAATGACAGGTATAATCTTATTCTTGACAAAGGATTCGTTGTCTATCGGGTTCGGGATCTGCTGTAGAATTGAATTAACTTCTTCCTCTGTCTCTACGATAGAGACCCGATACTCGTCACTTAGATCGAATAGTTCCTCCGTATTATTGGCATTCCAGTTACGGAATAGTTCGCTTAACCAACTATGAAACTCGTCTTGTGTCGTGGTAGGGAACGAATCGTAGAAATGGAAACAAATCTCGACAAGATCGACGGGCTGTCTATTTCCGCTATTTTTCACGATGTCACGAATACCTTCGAAAACCTTCTCCCCGCTCGATTGAAGAATATGTCCCTTAATATCTAGCAACCGGACTGCTAGCTCTTGATCGACTTGCTGTTCTTGGTTGCTTGAATAATCCTGTCTCAGATCAAGAAGGTGCGTTGCGTATGCTCCTCTTGCTTTCTGACTTGCCACATCCTCAAAACGAGTATAGTACTCTGTATCTGTGAACTCATTCTTGTTATCTTGGAGTTCTATCATCGATACGGCCCGTTCCAACGTCTTTGTACGAATGATGCAGTTCTTTGCTTCCTCAAAAGAGTTTATACAGTCAAGTGCGGTCTTGAATTTGTCATCTCCGAGTGACTCGACTTGGTTAGACGCCTTACGAGCAATGCTCTGCGGAATGTCTTCAGCATAGTTCACAAAGGCTTCTAATATATTCTTGCGCAGGTCCTTGCCATCAACTAGAAGGTCAGCATACTCTGCCAGTAGTGACTCTGAGTCGGGGTCGCGCATTTGAATAATAATTGGGAACACTGAATTAGGTTCCAGATCAACCAAGAATCCCTTCCCAGGTTCGACGGTTAGAGACTCCCCAAGGAGTCGGATCAATCTCCCTTGTGAACGCTGATCAAATTCGTCGAAGGCCGCGATTGTGGTGTCTATAGTCCCGAACAGTGGTTGTTCCCTCCTCTTTGTAGTGTACTCTTGGACCGTATTCTCAATTGCGTCAACATATGGACCATAGTCATCCACCTGTTCAAGTTCTTTCCGAACCTCTTCTTCCTGCCCAGTCCTAAGATTTTGCAGGAAGCCGTCGACATCGGTAAGACTGGTTGCATAAGACGGTTCAGACAAGTTCAGAAACGGATTTGGATTCTCAATATGGATACGGCGAGTAGAGCGGAGAAACGCCTCTAGACGAGATTCTTGATTGCCGTTCTTCTCTGAACCATCATCTGGTTTCAGAACCGCTTCGATTCGGTTCTGGTCGCTTGAATCACCAAGCTGGTCTCGGAAGTAGTTGTTAATATCTCCCAGCAACTGAGGATTCTCCGAGAGTGTGTCATAGAACTCTGGGTATTCCTCTTCTAAAATGGATACCTTCGCTAAGAATGGGATATTATTGGTGATTCTACCCTCAGTTAACCCACCGGTTTCCTCGATCTCCTCTGCTAAAACTCTGAGTGTTGAAAGACGGTTGAGTGCATGCTTGATTCTCCGTGGATTGTCGATGTATGCATTAGTGAGTACGTCGAGAGCTTCCTCTTCGAATGGATTGGAAAGCCTCTGATTCTCCGTTTCAGTATATTCCTCAATATCCTCCGGCAAGAACGGTGGAATCCGGATGTGGGTTTGGAAGAACTTCCGGAGAAACTCTCGTTCATTCTTCCCTTCCTCAAAGTATTCACCTTTATCAATTGACTTGATATGGCTCTCTAGGGCTTTGTCATCACAGGGAATAAGATATATACAATTATCATTTTCCATAAACGTCTTGAGAGACACAAGAACGTCGTAGACGGTCGAACTCTCGCACCTATCTAAATTATCGATAGAGATTACGATGGTTTCTGCGTTCGATTTTTCGATTATATCCTCGAATATTCGCTGGTACGCACCAGACCACTCTTTTCTTGGATGCAAAAACTTTTTTTGAATCGTCTGAGCCACCGTATCCAACTGCTGGAGAATATACCCGAGAATCGGGAGTAGTAATCCAGTAACAGCCACTGATGCCAGTGTCGACTGGCCAAGATATTGTAGTAGTACAGCAGCACCGGCAATAACGACAAAACTGATTGTGAGTATTGGACTATCTTCCCAGAAATTCACTATAACTTCTTTTGGGTTAGCAGGCCTCGAAACCTCTTCTTCCTCTTCCACGTCGTATAGCCTGCCTGTGATCTCATCTTCGCCAAGAATGCCATCTGATTCTTCTCCGTTTACCTCCTTACCTATTCTTTCATCTAGTTCAAGAAGTAGCTCAGTTCGGATGGATCCTTCCGCGTGAGACCAAGCATCAAATTCCACAAAAACAGTATCTTCAAACTCTTCTTTTGCCCTGAGACGATTATACAACATCCGGATTATAGAGGTTTTACCGGAACCCCACTCTCCGAAGATACCGATGTGCCACGGTGGATTAGCATTTCGTAGAATCCTCTCTAAACTGTCTGCGTACTCTTTGTGTCCAAATTCATCATCGGTCTCTGAGGTAATAGCTCGATCCGCTAAGTAGAGATCTTCATTCTCAGGAGGCATTAACGAAAATTCGTTTCTCCAATCATAAATAGCCTGTCTCTTTACAAAGTGAACTATCTCTGGCCGCGTCGCGCGAATATATTGCAGCCTTCCTCTCAGTCCTTATTGTTTTAGTCGGGATTTTGCAACTCGTTAGATAACGATCAATCCCGTACCTCATCAATCGAGTCAGCTACGTTCTCAGCCTGGATGTCCGAATACGCCTTATGTGTGGTTTCGATCGATTCGTGTCGGAGCGCCTTTTGTGCTAACTCGGAGTGGCCTTTTTCGTACAGTTCAGCACCGAGCGCCCGTCTCGCACCGTGAGGTTGCAGATAGTTCGTGTCGCCATCGACCTCGATACCAGCCTCGTCGGTGAGCTGCTTGAGAATCTGCCGACCGGCCTCCTTGGTGATCGACGGTGGGATGATCTCCCGCTCGCGAAGAATTGAATCAATATCGCTACCTGGTTCCGGCCGATCGCCCGTGGCGTTCTCGACTGCTTTGTACTTGCTCGCAGCGTGATCCGTCGGGAACAACGGCCACTCGTCGGTCGGTGGGTCTTGAACGCGCTCGAACCGCGACAGGGCGTCGTGTGCGGCCTCGGTCAGTCCAACAGGTTCGTACTCGCGTGACTTGCCGTACACTTCGATCCGGCCGCGCTCGAGGTCGACGTCATCCCACCGGAGGCCTTTCCGTGCATCGTCGTTTCTGTCGCGAAAGAGTTCGGCCCCACGGAGGCCGAGTTCCGCGAGCAGAATGACGATGGTTCGGTCACGGTAGGCCCGTTCAAGCGGGACATCGATGGTCTCCTCGCGAGCCATCCGGACGCGTTCGTCGGCGTACTCGAGGAGTCGCTTCCGCTGCTCAGGTTCCCAGAACTGGGTCTCGCCGGTCGATTTGTCTTCGGGAAGGAACTCCTCCGCCCGTTCGGTCTGTGCGGGATTCGTATCGAGCAGCTCGTCGCGAACACAGAACGAGAGGAACGCCCGGACGTAGGCGAAGTACGTATTCGCCGTCGACCCAGCGATTTCCCCGTTGGCTTTCTTCGTCTTGAGACGTAGTCCGTACTCGCGACAGTCGCCCGAGTCGATCTGGCCGACGTACTCGATTCCCTCGCTCTTGCAGAAGTCAGCGAAGTCGTCGAGGACGGGTTTCATCGTAGCTCGGCTGCCGCCGGCCTCGAGTTTCTTCTCGAGGTAGCGGTTCACCGTCTCTTCGACGGTCTTTCCCTTGGGGTTGCGGTCTCGAGACGTAGCTTTTTCCCGGCTCATTCGTTGCTACTGATGGAGTACTCGTCGAGCAGAACTTGCTCATCGTTTAGCGCTGACTCAAGAAGGTCATCTAACTCATCGTCGTCTATCTCCCCGTCCGCATATGCCTCTTTCACCTCGTCAACGTCCGGGTACCAGTACTTCGCAACGGAACCGTCGTCTTGGGTCACAAATAGAGAGCCGCGGTGATTGACCGCGACAGAACTTACTTCGGTTGTATCCTCCGAATTTCCCTCTGGCATGATCCTCACTGCGGGGTACAGCTTCGGGGCTAGTAAATCTACTTGGTCAAACTGGTATTTAAACAAGTACTTGCTGGAATGGCTCTATCGGGTGTTCGCGGTGTTCTCGAGTCTTCTACCCTGAAAATCGTATGTTCTAAACTGTATAGTGCTATATCAACTGCGGGCCGAAACTCAAAACTCGACTCGAGTAGTGAGTCGTCCAAAACCGGCGGTCTCGAGAACGGACACGGCGGTTAGAGAATAAGACTACTCTCGATTCCAGTCGTCGTCCTCCTCGAGAGGCTTCTCAACAACCCAGATATTGGCATGAAGCGAAACACCTTCTTCTAGATCCTTGTCGTCAAAGTCGTAATCGTGAAAGTGATAGTCCAGTCGGCGGTGGACAACTTCATACCGATCTGACGCGGAAACAACCTCTGCTTCCCCATCCATATTCTCAAATGATCCAGACATCCTAAGATCGGCAAGCGAGATGATGTCGCCGACAGCAGGAGCAGTCATTTCAGTGGGGATAATTCGGTCAGTGAGTTCTTCTTCGCTTTCACGATCGTAAATGGTCAGAGAAGTGTAGTCCATTTCTGTTTGGGTTAGATTCACATTGACCGTTGTTTCATTGTTTTGCATAGTGAATAGTCATGGCTGCTTACCAGAAAAGGGTTCCGTGACTGGGGTGAAAGTAAACGTCAAGCCGTCTCGCCACCGGCAAACGGCGCGAGTCTCTGCTTTTCTATTCGAGTTTCGTTCGCTGGGCCAGCGCATCCACGACCTCGAGTCCGTGACTCGCAGCGATCTCCTCTGCGAGTACCCACGCGCGAGCCGCCCGTTCGGGTTGGATTGCTTTGCGATCGTGATGGTATTCGACCAGCGCCTCGATGACCAGGAGGTCTTCCTGTGGGTTTCGCATACCGCCGTTGGCCGCGGCTTCGAATAAAAAGTCGCGGCTAGTCGTCCTCGAGCCATTCATCCAGCTCGCCGAGCGCGCCCTCGGCGACGACCAGATGGTCGAACTCCGGCGGCTGGTGGCGACCGGGCGTCGGCTTGCGCAACGTGACGAAGTAGTGGGTCTCCTCGAGCGGAACAGTCGCACCCGTGACGGCACAGACGGCCGCGCCGGAATCGTTGGTCGTCCGACGGGGCACCGTCGTCACCTGCCAGCCGTCCTCGCGATCGGGCGGCGATCGGCCACGGACACGTTGGGTTCGGGACTGGGACATGCGCGAGTAGTAGGACTCGAGTCGAATCAGCGTGTCGGCCTACTCCCCGCGCTCGAGCACGTTCGTCCCACTCCGTTCGACCACGTTCCCCTCGGAATCGGTCTCGAGGATATCCTGGTAGACGGTTCCGCAGTCCCGGCACTCCCACGCGAGCGGGTTGTGATGGACCCGCCGGTCGGGAGAGCCACAGGCCGGGCAGGATTCGTCAACATCGGGCATATGCGAGCGATTCGGGCGGGTGCGAATAGGTGTTCTGGCCTACTTGTCGCCCTCGAGTGTCTCGCGAAAGCCCTCAGCGGACCATTCAGCCTCGGGAACCTCCGCGCCCTCTATCTCGAGGTCGTCAAAGATCGCTTTCAGCGCCGGCAGATCATCGGCACGAAACTCGTATTCGCGGCCGTTGACCGTCATCGTCGCCGTGTCCGGTGCGGACGCGTCGAACCTGTCGATCGGTGCGTCGGTCATACCAGTTCCTCCGGTTCGGGATTCGCGACGTAGTTCGATAGATAGCCGGCGACCGTCGCGACCAGGACGGGCCGCCACGTCGCGGTGGCGATCGCCGCGATCGTCTCGAGTGCGAACAGCGGGCGGTGGTAGAGCACGACCCCGCCCAGGCCAAGTACAATCGCCACGACCTCGGCAAGCACGACGAGTTGGAGCACGACTTCGGTGTAGAACCGCCACGTCGCTGTCTGTGCGTCGATCCGTTCGGCCCGTTCTCGAGCGGCTTCCGAGACGCGCGTCTCGCCGAACTCGGAGAGTGGGCCCGTCGGACCGTCGGTGTCTGTCGCCATACCTGAATGTCGCCAGTCTCCGGGGTAAGCGTTTCCCTCGCAACGCCCGGATTCGCCAGTCTCGCCTACCCAAGCCGCCGGTAGTCGGGGATAGCCTTAACTATCCGTTACACGTAACTTACAACTATGATTTCGGGCGCCTCGCATACTCGAGGACGCCGGAATCAGGAGATCTAAGACATGAGCCAATCCCAACAGACGGCACGACCGATCGGACGGCTACAAGCACAGCGCGACCCGCTGGCCGACTGTGACGACGACCAGGTGCTCCGGTGTGACGATCCGACGACCGGCTGGCGGTGGTTCTACGAGGTTCGTGGCGACGGGCGAGTCGAACGCTACCACGAGTACCACGGCTACGGCCGAGAGATCGTTCCGCGCGAGCACGCCAGCGAGACGGCCCGCCTCGAGCGGGTGGAGAGTGTGGCGGTCTCGAGGGTGCATTTGGCTGTTGCACGGGGTGACGTGTAGATGAGTAGCGATCTAGACCAATTCGAGCAGTGGCTTCGAGAGCGACGGGAAGGGGCGAAATCGGACTACGAGAACAGCGGCCCGCGGTCGTCGAACCCACGGCAAAGCGATATTCGACTAGGGAAGTCTCGCGCCTACAAGGAGGTCTACCGGGAGTTCCTCGAGTGGCGCTACGAGGACGAATCGGGTGATACCGGCGAGAGTGACGACGACCATCCGTATGCGCTGGCCGGCGAAGGTGGCGGGATTCCGTCCCAGCCCGGTTGCCCATACGGCGAGTGGGAGAATGCGATCATGGACGCCGTCAACAGCGACGCGCACACGGTCGAACTTGTCGGGGCGGCAGACGGAAGCGCACAGGTCGAGATCGACGGCACGCCCATGTTTGAGGGCGTCGCCTACCCGCCCCAACAGTTCACAATCGGCGGGTGCGAGGAATATCTCTCACCCGAGGGCGTGGCGAAGCTTCGCGAGGTCGCCGAGAGCGAGCGAGGTGAGGTCGGTGAGTAGCGAATCCGCCGAGTGCCGATACTGCGAGACGACCCTCTCCGGGGACGACCCCACGTATCGCGTCCTCTATGGGAAATTCGAGCACGCCCACGACGGCGTGGTCTCGAACAAGCTCGTCGCCGGGCCGAACGAAACCCTCGAGCCCGGCACCGACGAACGCTACTACTGTCTCGGCTGTTACAAAGAGCACCACGACCGAGAGCCGGGCGCGCATTTCGAGTACGAAAGCGCCGACGAGCTGTGGGCGATTCTCGAGGCCGCAGACGGGCGGCTGGTCGCCGACGCCAGACCCATGACGATCGGCGGTCGCGGCTGGTTCCGCGTCGTCGACGGCGACCTCGAAGCCCGGCATTCGGTGATGGTCAAGGGCGGCGAGGACGACGACTGGGATATCGGCTTCGAGACCGAACCCACACCCGACTTCGGCGAAGAGGACTTTTACGAGTTCTTCGGCGGCGACAAGGAGATTCGACTCGTCTATTTGAAGTCGGTCGAAGAGACGCCGCTGGTCGCCGGGATGAATCGAACGCTTGGGGCGGTCGACAACGCGGAGGGTAACGATGAGTAGCGACGACCCACCCACCGGCCCGTTTCACTACACCGGTCCCGACGGCTTCCGGGCGTGGGGCTATCGCTTCCCGTCGGGGTTCATCATCCTCGAGTGGATTCCCGAGAGCGTCCCCGAAAGCGACGAGAAAATCACGGGCGGCCACCAGTCGATCTACCACTCCTACGAGGACTTTCGGACAGTCTGTACCGGCGAGATTCACTGGGGCTGGTTCCCCGATTCGACAGGCGATGAGTGGACACCCGAAGATCGCTGCCAGCGGGCGGTAACACAACTCAATTCACTCGAGACGATGATCCACGACGAAGACCTCAGCGAGGACGGCATTTGTGAGTACGTACGAGAGATCCGGGCCGGCCTTGGCGGGACGGGACGCGAGCGAGGTGAGGGCGATGGGGAGTGACGATCGCCAGTTCGAACACGACCCCGTCGCGTGCGAGGGCTGTGGCGAGTACGTCGTCGTGACCCGCAACCCCGACGCCGAGTACGATGACGAGACGGTGCAGTTCGAATGCGGGTGTGCAGTTGGCTACATCGGCGCCGTCAAACCCGACTCGTGGACCGGAGGGGCGTTCCTATGAGCGGTGTCCTTCGGAATCCCGACGCCGTGGTCGTCGGCGAGTGTGCCCACTGTGGCGTCGTCGTCGAACGCGACCTCGAGCAAGCGGGGCTGACGGTCGCGGAGAACCAGGAGATCGCCGAGGCCGTCGCGAAGAACCACGCCCATCGGTGTCCGAAGAGTGGCGAGGGGTGGCACGAGACGGTCGCCGTCGACGTGTCGGTCAAGCCGGCGGAGACTACAGCGGAACCGCGGGGTGTTGAAGGTGAGTGAAACCGTCACCGTCCACGTCTGGCAGGGCGGCCGGCTCGATAGTTACGACGAGCTGCTCGAGCGCGACCCCGACGTCTACGAGGTGCCGATCGCCGAGACCGAGTTCGGGAAAGTGTGGGAGGTCGGCGACGACGAACGGGTCATGCTCGCCGAGTCGATCGACCATCACGGCACCTACGCCTTTGACGTGCCAACCGACGAGCGCCCGGCGACGCTGAACGTGCACACGAACGATAGCTATCACGACCGCGAAGACTGGGGCGACCCGGTCGAACGTGGGCTCGAGTATCGCGAAGGGGACGACTACGAACCCTACCAGTGCGAAATGTGGGGTCGGATCATGATGTGGGTCGACCGGCCCGGTGAGAGTGAATGAGTAGTGACCTACTCCATGATCGGACCGGGGCGGCGTTCGCCTTCGGGATTGTCGGGGCGGCCTTCGGCGGGTCGGCGGTCGGCGCGGCGCTTGCCGATCTTGGATTCTACGACGTGTCGAATCCGTATTTCACCGCCGTCGTTGGTGGCGCGTGTATCGTCTTCGTTGCCGTGCTCGCTGGGTGGTATCTCCCATCGGCGGAGACGGTCGCCCGGCAGTGGCACGAACACCAGGCGCTCGAGGAGCGTGATTCGGAATGACCGACGAGAACACCGTTCCGACGCCCGCCGAAAGCGAACTCACGGGCACGCTCGAGACGGTCGCCGAGACCGAGACGGCCTACTGTCGCCTCTGTGATGAACCCGTCATCAGCGGGGCCGACAACTGGGGCGACGTGCTCGAGGCGCTGGCCGACCACGGCATCGAGGCCCACGACCTTCCCGAGGACGAACCGTGGACGAACGAGATGCTGGCCGCCGAGGGTGAGTCCGATGGCTGAGTTCGGGGACTTTTTCACCGAAACCGAGGCCTCCCGCGAGGGCTATCTGTGGAAGTACTACGACGACCATGGGCAGCCGAAACTGACATACAACCCAGATACCGTCGCGTTCCGCCGCGAGGTATTCGGTCACGAGTACACGATTATCAGCGGTTTCGAGCGTGATTCGGAATGACCGACGACCACACGCCCCAGTGGCTCGAGCAGTTCCGGGCCGGCAAGTACACACTACTCAACACCGACCAGCCCCGACGGCGCTCACTCGAGAGTCTGCCGACCACAGCTCGCCAGCGCCTGGTCGAATCCTCGGGAACGCCCTTCGCGCCCGGCCCGGCAGTCCGGCCGGTCGTGGAGGTGATGGACGGCCGGAAACGCAACGACGAGATCGAGCCCGCGGACTGGCGGGCGGCGCTCGAGGCCACCGGCGGGACGGTCGCCGTCTACTTCGAGGTCGCCGCCGACCACGAATGGTGGCTGGCCTACGATCCGGTCGGCGAGTACGACGGCTACGACGGGCCGTTCCACCTCTGGTCGCGGTATCCGACGGGCGCGTGGAACCACGTCGAGAATACGAGCGGGATGTTGGAAATGGCCCTCGAGAACATCTACGGCGAGGACGACCGCGATCGGGAGTGTGAGTTGTATCGGTCGCGCGTGGTCTGTCTCGAGGACGCGCCGGCGTTCGTGCAGCGAAAAGTCGGCGGCGATACGTGAACATCGGTCGGAGGAGTACTAGTCTGAAAGGACGAATCCCTGTCCGTTTCCGATATGGGCGTCGGTCTTATCGACTACAGTTCGATCGTAGCACTGGTTGAGTGCGTTTGTGGCATTGGGGTGCGACGGGCCGGAACTTGGGCAAATAACTCGGACCCAGTCACTAGCGACTCGATAGTACGTCGCGTTCCAACTCCGTTTCAGAACCTCGAATCTGTCGGATCGTTGAGCGCGTGCTTGGAGGTCGTTTCGTAACCCATCCATATCGTCGATCGTCTCGAGTAGTTCGTGGAGGTCGCGTCTCGGCACCGTATAGTAACTTGCTGCCCGGTCTGCAACACGATTCGGAATCGGGTGAGAATAGTCCTCGTCCTCTCGCATATGAAGGTAGTTGCTACTGCAAGCTCTTAGTTTTTGTTGCGTTCTTGATGTTTCGTGAATTTCTATCTTGCTGATGAGTATGAATAACCAGCGGCGCTTTCCGATAGTATTTTCGCGTAATAGTGAGTCGGCAGAAACTGGCGTGTCCGGGGCTACGGGCACGCCGCCCGTTTCCTACTCCGAGTTCTCCTGCACGTCGCCGCCAACAGACGTGTACGACGGGCGGTCACAACAGGACCGATTGGCGTCGATAAATTCGTCCAGATTCCGGTAGCCGAATTTGCCCGCCATGTACCGGAGTGAATCCCATTTGCGTTCGGGGAACGTGATTGTCGACCCACAGTGACACTCGTAGACCGCGACGTCTTGGTTTGCCCTCATCGGTCGGCCTCCGAGTGTTCTGTTCCCGTGTTCTGTGTGCGTGGCTTTCCGCCGTCCGTCGCTGCAATTATTCCAGGGAACTCCGATAGGTCACGCTCGAATCGGCGCTCGACGACGCAGAACGTATCCCGGTAGCGACCGCCGTGAGCGAAGATCGCCAGCTCCTCTTTCTCGAAGCCTCGAGACTGAGCCATTCCGGTCGACGTGAATCCGAACGTCAGTGTCCGCCCGCCTGGACGCACGACCTTCGAGACCTCGTCTCGAACGTGCTTGAAGTGGCCCGCGTACTCGCCGTCGTACCGCTTCCGAGACTGGATAACAGAGTACGGCGGGTCCATGATGACCGTGTCGAACGAGTTCTCGCCGAACCGCTCACGCACCTCGATCGCGTCGAAGTGATAATCCGCGTCCCGGTCTTCATCCAGGTCGACGCGAACTATCTCGTCGTCGTGGTTGAGCTTCGTCTTCCCTGCGAACAGGTTCAGAACGCGACCCTCGAGTCGTTCCTCAACGAACTTCCGAATCGTCGCCGGTTTGAACGTCCAGGTGTTCGTCTTCGTCCGGTGGTACGAGAGGTCGAAGTCCGGCCGCTCCTGGACGATGGGCCGATCGTCGTTCATAGTAGGCACCCGCAGTTTTCACAGGCAGCCGCCTCTCGGCGGTAGTAGTCTACCGAGTCCGGTTCCCCTTCGTGATCGCAGTTCGGGCAGCGTTCAGTATCGCCTGAGGCGTTGCCGTTCGAGGACATCAGACCACCTCCACTCTCGAGCCCTCGACGCGGCCACCCTTCACGAGGAGGTCGCGGCAAGGTCCACACAGATTCAGATTCTTTCCATCGACCTGTTCCTGGCACCGACTACGTCCGCTGCTACAGATGTCGCACGGAGTGTCTTCGTCGCCGCCGTCCGTCGTATCGTGTGCTGTCATAGTTTCTACTCTGCGTGAAAATCCTAGTACGTTTCGCCGACTATCCCTCAAACTCTGCGAGCGTAACCGTCTGCTCGCCGTCGCTCCATTCGAGGCGCTCCACGCTTCCCGACACAGACGTCCGGTCGCCCTCTCGAATCTCCCCGTCGCCCCACGACTGCGTGCCATCGGCGAGGATGATGGTCACGCGGGCCGCGTCGAGCCGATCGCCGCCGGTGTGCTCGAGGACGGTCGCCGTCCGGCTGGCGGTCGCCTCGAAGTCGGCCGTCGGGGTGTCGGTCTCGTCGGTGGGCTCGAGTGCCGGTTCGGATGGCATGTCCATCGCGAGCACGAAGCCGGCGACGGTGGCCGCGAGTGCGATGGTGATTCCAATGAGTAGTACAACGCCGATAATCGGGCTGATCGCCCGTTGGGTGTTCGTTGCCATTTGGTTTCGAGCGGGTTTCCCCGTCCGTGTGATACATCATACTGAGTGAACTTAATAGTATACGATTTGCTGTATACAGTACACAGAAAACAGTATGCAGTGAATTGGCGGCTGAATTAGATCGGTTCGTCGTCCAGATTCTCGAGTTGCTGTTCCATCTGGGCCTTCTTGAACGCCTTCCGGCCGTCTTTGGCCGTCTCGAGAATGTCGCCGTTTAGATCCGCAATCGCATACCGGAGTAGTTTCCGCACGGCTTCGGCTTGTGTGGCCGACTCGAGGTCACGGTCAAGCGCGGCCGCGGCCTGTTCGGCCAGTGGCTCGAGTTCGTTGGCGTCATCGAGTCCCTTGAACAGCGCCGCGAGGGATCGGTCGCGGGTCGCAACGTGTTCGTTCGCGTCGCCGTTGTCGATCGCCATGTAGGCGTCGGCGATCGCCGCCTCGAGTGACTGGGAGTCGTCGGTGTCGTCGGTCGAATCGTCATCGACGAGTGTCTGTTCACTCGACTGTTGGAGCATTTCCTCTGCCTTTTGTTTGTCGTCGTCAGTCATGGTTAGCGTGCCTCAAGTCGGTCGAGTAGGTCGGTCGTCAGATCACGGTACGCTTCGCGTGCGCGTTCGGCCGTATCGAGTAGTTCGTCGTCCTCGAGTGCAAAGATAGTCTGGCCGTTGCCCTGTTCACGGCCGATGTCCGTCGTTTTGGAGATCCGCGGGCCGACGATATCGGAGAACTCGTCTTCAACGGTCCGGGCGAAGCGCTTGTGTTCGGGTTCGCGCTTGTCGATCATCGTCGGTGCGACCATCACGAGTTCCGGGTCGACGCCGTCGTGTTTCTCGCTGATTGTCTCGAGGTCGCGCTCGAGATTGTCGAGCTGGTTCAGTTCGAACTGGCCCGGTCGCAGCGGGGCGAACGTCTGTTGGGCGGCGAACAGTCCGTTCAGGACGATATTGTTCTCGTTGCCCGGCAAGTCCATGATAACGAGATCGTACCGCGGTGCGAGTTCATCGGACACGAAGTCATCGAGGACCGTGAACCGTTCGTCGAGCGGGACGTTCGCGAGGTTGTTGTTCGCGCCACCGAGCCCGGGGTCGGCCGGAATCAGGTCCGGCCCTTCGTCGGTCTCGAAAACCATCCGGTCGACTACGTCGTCGATGTTCGTGCGAATGAACTCCCAGTTCTCGCCGAAGATCGCCGAGACCGGCGCGTCCGGGTTCGGCTTGTCCTCCTCGTCGGTTGGGAGATCGACGCCGAAGTTCGTCGCGAGGTCGTTCTGTGTGCCGGCCAGATCGATCAACACGACATCGAGGTCGTGGTCTTGGGCCGCCGAGACCGCGATGTGAGAGCTTGACGTCGTCTTCGCCACGCCACCTTTCTGCACGTAGGTCGCGAGTCGTTTTATCTCGTCGCTCATTGCCCGCCCTCCGTAGTGTACCGTTTGCTGTTTCCCATGTTCCGTATACAGTAAACAGTGTACCGCACACATATACGTTATCCTGACTACCGTGTTCGGTAATCCAGTTCAGGTTACAGGGAACGGAGCTCAGGAACCAGTACGCCGGTCGCGTGCCGCTAGGAGTGCACGAGATAACCGTCGGCCACTACGGCTCGTCGCCGAGGCATGGCAACAACACCCTGTTGAAGGCCCTCCACGACGTCCGGTTAGCCGGCGGCGACCAAGGGTTCTGCCCGCTCCCGTATAGCGGTTTCGGCGACTAGATGGGACACCACGTTTCGAGTGTAACGCGGGGAGACCACCCCTCGTGTCGAGTGAAAACCAATCAGTCGGAACGGGACTGTCGCCAGCGCTCGTAGCAATCAGGACAGAACTTCTCGCCGCCGCGACCGACCGTGTGGGCCTCGGCAAGATCGACGTACCCGCCACAGTAGCCTTGGCACGTTCTACGCATCGTCGCCCTCGTGAACCCGGATTCGGTCGTCGAACCACTCGACAGTCGCCACGGTCTCGCCGTCCTCGGCGACGATCTCGCTGCCCTCGAGTGCGACGAGGTCCTGTTCGACCGGACGGTCGGTCTCGCCGAGCTGTCGATCGCAACCCTCGCAGTAGACCGCGTCGGGCGCATAGAAGTGAAGGGTCGACCGCCAGCCACACTCATCACACGCCCGCCAGACATCCTCGCCACCACGCGCCACCGACAGGGTACCTTCGTCGCTCCCCGGATACTCCACGGACTTCCCGGCCCAGTACTCGTATGGCGTCTGTGCTGGGAACTCGTCGGCGTCGATCGGCTCGGCCTGCCGCCACTCGAGGTCGTAGCCGGGTTCCCACTCGCCGCTGGTCGCCGTCGCAACGTCGTCGGGGCTGCGACGCGTCTCGAGGACCAGCGCGATCGTTTGCTCGAGCGTGAGGTTGTCGTTGGCGTGCTCGCGGACCCACGGCACCGCACACCGGAACGTCCCCATCAGCGGAATCCCGTCGTCGGTCTCGACGGCCAGCCGAAGGATCGCCTCGAGCGGGTAGTCGAGTCCGGCCTCGGCGACGAGCCGCGCATACGCCTGAAAGACCGGGCGAATAGCCATCTGGCGGGCCTTCTCGGGACCGACGCTCGGATGGACCGAGACGACGACCGAGAGGAACTGCTCGCCCGTCTGTTCGTCGTCGGTGGTATCGATAAAGTCGATTCCAATCGGCATGTCCGAACAGAAGTGTTCGAAGACCGTGCGGACGTTGTCGGCGGTGTCACTCACTGTCGCTCACCTCGCTCGCGCGTTGCAGCTCGCCCGTCTCTGGGTCCTCGAGAATTTCGGCCGTGCAGACGCCACAGACCCAGCCGACCCGTCCGTCGCTGGCCGTCCCGAGGTGGTAGGCCTTGCGCTCGGTCTCACAGGCCGGGCACTCAAGGACTGTGTAGTGCTGTTCCTGTACCTCGTGCTGGCCGACTTTCATCGAATCTCCTCGAGTAGATCCGCGGCCGTCGTGTCGCTCTCGATACTGTCATCGAGGAACTGGCGCCACTTGTCGGGATGGTCGTCGAGCCACTCAAACGCGGCCTCGCGCGTCATCGGTTCAGGCAACTCGATAATCCCGAGCTTGTCCATCGGCTGGTGGGCCATGTGCTCGAGGGCGTCGTTCTCCGCGCCCGGCGCTGCGAAGTGGTCGACCCACGACTCTTCCTCGTACAGCCAGTGGTCCTCCTCGTTGATGAGATCGAAGCGGATCGTGCCTTCGTCGATTGTCTCCGGGCCGTCGGGGCCGGCGACGTCGACCGTGCGCGTCGCGCGGCCGACGCGGAAGGCGTCGTACTCCCACGTCTCTTCGTCGAAGTCGTCGGTCATGGCCACAACCACCGCTTTTCGCCGTCCTCGAGTTCGATATAGCCGTCCCGTTCCATGAGCTCCCACTTCCGCATGATCGGCGTGAATCCGACGCTCTTCCCGAGGTCAGCCTCGGCGATCTTCTGGTAGCCCCGCTCGAGCTTGCGTCGTCGCCACCAGGTGCGGAGTCGCTTACGCATCGAGCCACCTCGCGAGGGCGTCGTGATGGTCCTCGCAAAGATTCAGGAACTCCCCGCTGCCTTCCCACGAGCGCGTCGCGGGAGCGTCGCACTTATCGCAGGTAATCAGGTCGTCGCCGGTGCCGACGCCGCCCGCGGGCATTTCGGCACCCGGCGCCGGGTGATCGATCATAGCGCCACCTCGCAGTACGGACAGCGGTTGCCCTGAAAGCCCGCCAGCGTCAGCGAGACCGCGGCCCCACAGTGCGGACAGGTCGTCGTCTTGGTTTCGACTTGCATCTACGCCGGCACCTCCTCGTCTTCGAAGTGAATCATGTCCGCGGTCACGTCGATCCACTCGTCGGCGTCGGGCGATTGCTTGCGCTGGATGGTCGAATCGTCGCCGGGCTCGCGGCGCTCGAAGCCGATAACGCCGTCCCACTCATCAGAGGCTCTCTCGTAGCCCTCGAGTGCATCCTCGCGGTCGGTCCACTCGGAGCGTCGCCAGACGCCGCCACCACAGCCCGTGACGCGGTACTCGTAGGTGGTCATGCTGGCACCTCCGTTTCCTCGGCTAGCTCGTCCTCGGCGAACTCCCGAAGCGACTCTTTCTCGAGTCTCGAGACCCACCGGCAGGTCTCACACCGGAACGGTCGGCTTTCGAAGTCCTCCGGGTCGCCCTTGAGCGGGTTCGTGTTCTCGCATCGCGGGCAGATGAACGCCCAATAGGCGAGCCCGTCCTCGAGCGTCTCGTCGGGAAGCTCGTGGTCGGTCGTGTACTCGGTACAGATTGAGTCGCTTCGCTCCTTGCGCTCGCGATCGGCCTCGGGGTACTCCGACGTGAGGTAGTCCCACAGCTTTTGGGACGTTCGCCGCCCGACGCCGCTGTAGTCGGTGAACGACACGTCCTCGCGGAACGCGTCGACCAGTTCCGATTCGTCCTCGAAGCGATCGGTCAGCGCGGCCGCGGGGCGGCCGGCAACGTCGATCTCCTCGGTGAGTAGCGTTTTGAAGGTGGACATTACGAATCGCCCTCGTAGGTTTCCTCGATAGTCTGGACTCGAAGCCCGTCCGACGTACCGGCGATCTGGTCGAGTGCGGCCTGTGTTCCGTCCTCATCGTACCCAAGCGATCCCTGTGCAAAGAACGTCACTCGGCCTTCAATGTCCTCATACTGGAAGGCGTGAACGCCGTCCTCGGCATTCACGACGAGACACCGATCTTGGTGGCGCGTGAGGTATTCTTTCCAGTCGCTGGGTGACATCGATTCCATGTCCGGTTGTTGTATTTCGTCGGTTCCGGTATCCCGCCAGTCCCAGACTCTCGTGATTTCCAGCCCGTTCACGAGCGGCTGGTCCGGCGAGTTGCCGAGTTCGTAGACGGTGAGCGAGTCGGGGTCGACGACCCTCGAGTGTGGCTTCCCAGGGTCGCCGAACTGGATATCGCCATTGTGCGAAACGAAATCGACTTCGCGGTTATCTCGCCACGTCGTTTCTTCGCCGTTGATCTCGCCCTCGGCCTCGATCGTCAGTTCGTCGCCAGATTTGACCGACTCGAGAATCGTTCGTATCTCGCCACGGTCACGGACAACAGGCTCGGTCGACATCACGCATCCCCTCCGTCGAACCGCTCGGCTTCCCACTCACGACGCGTCTCGAGAACCTGCCGCGCTCTCACGGTCAGCTCGTACTCGTTGGTTCGCCGGTCGCGCTGGCCCTTCGAGACGAGGCCGCTCTCGACCAACGCGTCAAGATTTGGGTACAAACGCCCGTGGTTGACCTCACTGGCGTAGTACGCTTCCATCTCATCCTTGATTTTCAGGCCCTTGGCGGGGCCAACGTCGGCGATAACGAACAGTAGGTCGCGCTTGAAACCGGACAGTTCCGAGGTCGGGTCGTCGGTCGTCGTATCAGCTTGCGCCATATTTCAGTGTAGTGGATAATCGAGTATAAACCTTCTCCCGACTACCGGATTTCTGGCCTCGAGAACGCGAGAGAACAGCGAATTAGTCTGAAATCCGATACTGAAATCGCGGGCCGATTACCGGCAGTCCTCGAGCGAGACGAACGACTCGCCGAGTGCCGAGACCCACGCGGTTGTCGCGAACCGGGACTCGTCGCTATCCCCGGCGTAGATCGTGAGCGCGCTGGTGCCGTCGCCGTACTCGACTTCTGTTTTCTTCACTCGGTACGAGGGGTATCCAGCCGCAGGGAGATCGCTCGCGCGAACGAACGGCGAGTCGGTGTTCGTGCTCATGCCGCCACCTCTTCGAGCAACTGCTCTTTCGCACGTTTCAGCCGTCGGAACTCGCGTTTGCTCCCGCCGTTGTCGGGATGGGCGTCGATCGCCTGCCGGCGGTAGGCCTGCCGGATATCCTCCGGTCCCGCGTTCGGATCGACGCCGAGCACGACGTGGGCCGGCGGCTCGGCTTCGACGGCGATCTCCTGGTCGGCCGGCGGCAGGCGGGCGTTGGCGAACTCCGACTCGCCGGTCGTGACCGGCCGGGATTCCATCTTGCGTTTCTCGTGGATGTATTTGTACAGCGACCGGATATTGTCCCGCAGGCGCGTGTAGGCGTCACACGCGGCGGCGTACTGGTCGCCGTCCATCGTCCAGCGCACGACCGCGCCGGGGTCGTCGGGGCTGGCGTCGGCGTAGGGATACCGCGGGTTTCGCTTTTGGTGTTCGGCGGCGGTCTCGAGGCGCCAGTCGTCGGCCCCGACGCGCTCGAGTTCGTCCGCGAGGTCGTCGATCGACTGCCGGAGCGAGGTGTCGAAGCGGTTGTTCGGCTGGCGATCCTCCGCGGAAGTTCGTGGGAACTGGGGTGGCCAATCTATCGTCATATCTTGCCCTCCATGCGTCGGGCCAGCCCGCGAGCAAGCGTCTCGGTCTTCCCGATCGCCGATTCGCGCATCGACTGGCCGTAGCCCGGTCGGTTCTCGAAACTGCGTTCGTCCCACACGAACCAGCCGTCGTCGGGGTAGCAGTCGGTGATGTACGTGTGGCCGTAGCCCTTCGGGAACGAGTCGACGCCCGGCGCGTGGACGTAGCCGCGGTAGTAGGTCTCGTTCTCGCCGTAGTCCGGCGACTCCTGCGTGAGACGGCCGGATTCGAAGTACTCCGTCACGCGAATTAGCATGCACGTCAGTCCGTGAGCCGTCCAGTGGTCCTCGAGCACGTAATCGTGGATCGTTGCGGTGCCCGTCTCTCGGAACGTCCAGCCCCGAATCGGGCCGTCGTCGTCCCACGTGCCGGTCGTCGCGTCGGTTTTTGGCGGGCGCTTCATCACGTCCTCGAATATCGAATCGTCGGTGTTCGTGCTCATTCTGAGTCAGCCTCCTCGAGTCCGCTGGGCGTTCGAACGCGACCGGCACGCAGGCGCGTCGCGAGATCCACGGCACCGACGCCGACGGCCGCCAGCGTCCAGAGGACGACGATCGCCGCGAGCGCGGCCGTGGTGAGTGCGAACGCCGTCATTCGGCCTCACGCTCCAATTCGAAGTGTCGCGAGTCGTCCCAGTACGTGTCTTCGCTCGGCGCCGTCGGTGCGTCCATATACTCGAGTTGGCCCGCCTCAACGTCGTCCTCGTAGATTTCGCGGAGTTGCTCGACGTCGGCGTGGGGCGTGAATCGATCCGCCGGTTTCTCGTCGCCGAAAATCGCGCGTTCCTCGGCGATCTCGACGGCGTCGCTCTCGTGGTGGCCCGCGACGACGGTCAGCTCGTACTCGGTCATGATCGAAAGCGAGACGCGGTACTCGCCGCCGACAACACGCGCGCCCTCGATTCGGTACTCGCCGTCGGTCATCGGTTCATCAGCGCTCGGTTCGACGCGCAACTATCGCACTCGTCGTAGGCCAGCCGAATCGTCCCGTGGCGCGGACAGAACGCTTCGATCGTCACGTCGTCGGGCGTACAGTCGAAATCCGGGTGGTCGGCGTGTGCTTCGGGCGTTTGGCCGCGTTCGCGGACAGTCCGCGCGTATTCGAACTCCTCCTCGTAGTCACAACAGCCACACGAGACGCGAACCCACGCGCCGGAGATCGCCTCGGCTTTCTCGAGGTCGGTCTTGTGCGTCTCCGCTTCGCGGAGGATGTCCTCGGCGAGTCGCTTCATCGTTCGCCAGTCGGCCTCGAGTTCGGTGTCCTCGAGCGTGGCCGTGATTCGGTCGCCGTTCGATTCGACGGTACTGTCGTCGGTGTTGGAGTCGGTCATCGGTTGTCGTCCTCGCTATCGTCGAGCTGTGGAATCGCTTCGCGAACGTCGGCGTCGGTCGCCTGTTCGGACTCAGGGACGAGCTGGGCGTCGGCGCTCATCGGCCCACCCCGTTGCAGTAGTCCTCATACGCGCCCTCGAGTGGCGTCCCGTCCACGCTCGCAAGCGTCGTCGGGTGGTCCCGGATCAACGCCGGGAGGTCGTCCTCTCCGGTCGGTAGCTCCGGGGTTTCGTAGTGCTCCGTTTCGACGAGATACCGCCCGCCGATTTCGCCGACGTAGAATCGGCGATCGTGGTCACGCGGATAGCACTCGAGTACGATTTGGCCGTTCGACTCGCGGAACACCTCGAGTGCGTCGTCGGGCGTCGGCTCGGTCGGCGGCCACTCCCCGCGAACGGTTCGCTGGTCCATGTCGCCGTCGCAGACCGAACAGTCGACGCTGTGGATTTTCTCGATCAGTATCTCCTCGAGTTCGGGCTCGCCGTCGATCAACACCGCCGACGCCTGAAAGTGGCCCTCGGGACAGTCGCCCGGCGGGGACGAATGGTTCTCACAGACCGACTCGACGAACAGGTACGTACACTCGTCCGTGTCGCCGCCGGGGTAGTCGGTGATCGGTTCCGACTCGAGGTGCGTGAGTTGTGGCGGCTCGCTCTCGTCGTCGGTGTGGCGGTCCTCCGGGTCCGCGATAGGGTCGGTTCCCACGTCGAGACGCTGTTGGTCGCTCATGCCGACCGCCCCCGTTTCGAGAACTGCGAGTAGTCATCGTCAGTTGACGGCGACAGCCCGGCGTCTTCGGCGTCCATCGCCTCGAGTTTCTCGACGAGCGTGGTCGGCTCCGAGGGGTCCCGAATCCCGAAGGCTTCGAGTCGAGACCGGACCGTCTCGAAACAGCGGTCGGGGCCAAAGAGGTCGGCGATCGGCGCGACGGCGTCATGCTCGGCGAACAGCGCCTCGAGTCGGTCGGCGTCGTCCCACCACTCGACTGGGTACTCGAAGACACTCGTCTGTCGCGTGTGGTCGCGGTCGTCGACGGGCACCCACGGGCGCGGGTCCGGGTCGGCGGGAGAGATTCCGACGCACGCGAGGGTCTGTTGGGAGGTCTCGGCCGGGTCGTTCTCTGCGAGATACTCGGGGTCGTGGTCCTCCGAGAGGGTCGGCCACTGGACCGTCCAGTGGGGGGTCGGGAGTTGCGTGTCGATGCTGTCAGTCTGGGTGTCGGGTGTGGCTGCCATTTTGGGAGTCCCTTTCGGGGAGTTGCGAATGCTCATTGGTCGAATCCTCCGTCCGCGCGGGCACGTTCCCACGGCGGCGCGCCGGCTTGCGTCGTGTACGCTGTCTTCGGTCGGTGTCCCGTCCCGAGTCGGACGGCCTCACAGACGAGGTCGATCGATTCGAGGTCGGACAGACAGCGGTAGGCCGTCGCTTTCGAATACTCGAGTCCGGCCGCCAGTTCCGCGGCGGTCAGCGGGTCGTCGGCGTCGTGGAGTGCGACGTAGGCGCGGGCACGATTCGGTTTCACGAACGCGAGTTTGTCGGGAAGCTCGCCCGTGCCGGGGTAGTCCTCGGGAGTGGGGTGGTCAGTCATCGCTCTCAATCACCTCGGAATACGCCGGGACCTCCGCGTCGGGGTCGGCCGTGACTCCGCCGCCGAAGGTCGCCAGACTCGGCGTCTCGTCGACCAGGAGGTGACGGCACAGCGCTCGCGCGAGGTTGACCGGGACGGCGTTGCCGATCTGCTCGGTGACGGTCTTCTTCGTCCCGCCGGCCAGCTCGTAGTCGGCCGGGAATCCCTGTGCTTGCTTGAGTTCGTCCGGCTCGAGCATCCGGTAGCGGACATCCAGGCCGAACGGGAACACCTCGGGAACGCAGAGGGCGAACCGGTCCTTCTTCGTGACCGTCGGGAGCGGGTCGGCGACGTCGTTCGACTGGCCGTTGCCGTAGTACTCGTCGATGAACGGTTGCACGACCGGGCTCGAGAGCGCGAACGCGCCGCCTTTCTCGGTCGCGACCGTCGGGAGTACGTCGCTGGTCGGGTCGCGCAGCGCCCCGCCGTGTGAGTAGTGAATCAGCGTCGGCGTTACGAGGTGGCCGTCGTGGTTGCTCGCCGTTACCGTGTGCAGCGGACGCGAGTCGGCCTCGTACAGCGCGTTCGAATGCAGGTCGCCCCGCGAGCCGTTGCGGGGCTTGATAAGCGGCGTCGCCTCGGCGCTGGCCATGCCGATCGCCCCTTTCGTCGCGACCGTTGGGAGCGGCACGTCGACGTCGGCCGGGACGCCGCCGGATTGCTGGCGAAGACAGAACGTCTCCGGGTTGGTGAGGTGGATCTTGCCGCCCGTCGCGACCGTTGGAATCGGGCGCTCGGAAACGTCGCGAGCGATCGAATTGCTGTGCTGGCCGAGAACCTGCGGCGTCGTGAGTGCCGTCTGACCATTGGGAACGCGCACGAGGAACGGGCGGTCGACCGCCGCCGCGACCGTCGCCGCGTGTTCAGCGGGCACGACCGTCTCGCGAAGCGCGCGGAGTTCCTCTTTCCCGATCGCCTCAAGCGCGTCGGCCAGCGGCGCGAGTCGGTCGTCGCAGTGGCGCCGAATGCCCTCGGCGATCCGGGCCATCGTCGATTGCGCGAGCGGTTGCACGCGCGGGTTTTCGAGGTCGCGCGTCCACAGACTCGAGCCCAGATCCGACCAGTCGATGATGTCCGCCGCGGTTCGGCGATCGGGCTTGGCGGGGTCGGCGTCGACGTGGGTCGGTTCGGGCGCCGTCGGGCGGGTGTCTTGGGAGGCCATGATGAACAGCCGCGTTCGGGACTGGGCTTCGCCGTAGTCGGCGGCGTTCAGGACGGCGCCGTAGTCCTCGGCCTCGTCGTCGTACAGCACCGAGTAGCCAAGCGCCTCGAGCATCCCGATCCAGCGCTGGAAGATTGAGCCGTCCCGCGTCGACGTGCCGTCGACGATGGGCGCCCAGTCGCGGAACTCGGGAACGTTCTCCAGCAGGATGTTCTCGGGTCGGAGGTGTTCGATCCAGTGGAGGACGTGCCAGCCGCTCGCGCGTTTCTGCTCTTTGACGGGTTTGCCGCCGCGAGCGCGCGAGTGATGGGTGCAACTGGGGCCACCCACCAAGAGATCGACCTCGCCGGGTTCGACGACGTCCGGCGGGTGCAGTTCCTCGATTTTGGCGTGGTAGTGTTCGGCCCACGGGTGATTCTGTTCGTGGGTCGCGATCGCCGGTTCCCAGTGATTGACGGCGTGTAGTTCGACGTTCTCGGCGAGCCACCAGTGAACGCGCGTGTCGCTTGAAGAGAGGTCGTCCGGGGAGAGGCCGGTCTCGGCGGCGATCGTCTCGGCATGCGTGTCGATGATCGCCTTGACGAGTCCCGTCGAGAGGCCGCCAGCGCCCGCGAAGAGGTCGACGGCGACGAGTTTGTCGGAGTTCATCGGAGCTCACCTCGGACAGCGCCGCGAACCGTTCGCGTGTCGGCCTTCGAACAGTCGAAACAGAGCATGTTGTGTGGATGGTCGTCGTCGCGACCGATTGCGTAGAGTTCCCGATCGGCGGTCGCGGGGTCGAAGGTCGTCCCGCAGTAGGTGACGCCGAGGAGACTCTCGAAACAGTAGCCGTTGTGGCCGTTCTCGAGGTTGACCACGTAGCCGGTCGTCACTGCCCCTCACCTCCAGCGTTGCTGGCCTCTCGGTCCATCGTACGGAGGATGGAGCAACTGGGACAGGCGTGAACGACGTCAGCGTTATCTCCGAACACGCGCGCGAACTGGGGCGTGACCTGCGTGCCACAGTTCTGACAGCGCGGGGCGCTCGTCGCGGTCGCGGTCGGGTCCCACTCTGGGCGGACGGTGCCCCCGTCGGCGCGAATCTCCCGGTCCTCCGTCGGCGGCGTGCGCTGCCAGTCGGTCGGTTCGCCGCAGGTGTAGCACGAGTTCGGCGGGTCGCCCGGCGTGCGGTGGTGTTCGCCACAGTCGGGACAGTACCAGTCGGTCGGTGGGACTTGGTCGATTCCTCCATCGCAGCGAACCGCCGGGCCGACGATCTCCCCGGCGCGCTCCCACTGTTCGTGACAGTCCGCACAGAACAGACACTCGCCTTCGTCGGTCGT
Source organism: Haloterrigena turkmenica DSM 5511 (assembly GCF_000025325.1). Lineage (NCBI taxonomy): Archaea > Methanobacteriati > Methanobacteriota > Halobacteria > Halobacteriales > Natrialbaceae > Haloterrigena > Haloterrigena turkmenica. The sequence continues at coordinate 58,288 of NC_013748.1, forward strand.
CTCGTAGCGTGCGAGGTCGGTCGTGCGTTCACTGTCGCCACAGTAGAAACACCGATCGGCGTCGGTGAACACGTCCTGGTCGGCGGCGTCGTCCCAGACCGTTGTCTCGCTCGGTGCCCAGAGGTACGCCTCGCTGGCCGGGATGAGTGTCGCCGGCTTGTTCGCGAGCCACTGTTCGACCGTCTCGGGCTCAAGGGTCGTCGCGCGGACGTAGTACTTGAGTCGGTGCTGGCCGCCGTAGTCGGCCGCCTGCCACTCGCCGTTGTGGTAGCGGACCCACCGCCAGCCGACGGTGTTTCCCTCCGCACAGACGCCCGGGTTCTCGCGGAGGTAGTCGGCGAGGTCGCGGGCGATTGATTCGGGAGTGGGTTCGGGCTCGTCGAACGAAAGACCGGTCGTGGCTTGCCACACCGGTTCGTCGGCAGGCTGGCCGCCGTCGGTCGCGACGCGCTGGCCGTCCTCGAGCGGCCGCGTGTTCGTCCCGCCACAGTGCCCACAGACGATCGGCGTCGAGTCGTCCTCACGGTCGTCGTACAGGAGTGCGAGTTTCGTCTCGCAGCCCTTGCAGTAGTGCGTGTGTTCGCGACCGCCGTCCGTGACGAGTTCCTTGTCGTCGTCCGTCTCGTCGACCGACCGAATCTCGACGGGCGCGTTCCGATCTTCGTCGGGCACCACTTCGACGGCGACCTTCCGGCCCTGCCACGTCACCGTGACCGCGCGGTCGTACTCGAGGATCGCCTTGGCTTGTGACTCGGTCAGTCGCAGCGCGTCGTCACAGTCGAGTCGCGACGCTTCCGACTGGATGGTTCGGTCGCCGTCGTCCTCGAGAATCGCGTTGTCGAAGCGCTCGAGGCCGTCGGCCGACTCGGTCGGCTCGGTGTCCGACCCGAGGTCACAGACGGGACAGTCGTAGTCCGGCGGGTGTGGTCGGTCCTCGTGCGGAAGTGCGTTGATCGGATCGCCGCCACAGTTCGGACAGTCGTCACCGTCAGCGAACTCGCCCGGCGGGACGACGCCCGAGTCCTCGCAGGTGTCGCAGTAGTAGCCGCCGTCGCAGCGGATCTCTCGGTCGCCCTCGGCGTCGTCGGCGTGAACCACGTTCCACTCGAGGAACGCCCCGAACTGTTCGTGTTCGGCCTCGGTCGCCTCGCGAAGGAACCCGGAGCAGTTCGAACAGCGCCCGCCAGCGGCGTCGTAGTGGTGCGTGTGGCCACACTTCGAGCACTCGATGGTCGGACACTCGGGACGCTCGCCGTCGGCGTCGGCCTCGGCGAGTTGCTGGTCGACGATCGTGCTCGCGTGCGCGGTCTCGTCGCGAGTCTCGGAGTCGCGGAGGTCGGCCATTACTCGGCACCTCCCGTTGCGGCGCCGGCCGGCGCGTCGATCGGCACGTCGGCGATCGGCCGTTCCTCGGGGTTGTCGTTTCGGACGCGGTCGAACAGATCCGCCTTCGAGAGCGTGAGTTGCTCCGGGTCGGCCGCGTCGTCGGTGTGACTCTCGAGTATGTACGGCAGGTCGGCCCCGGGTTCAGCGGGCCAGACGTACTCGGTGACGGCTGGCTCGTCGTCCTCGGTCTCGAGTTCGACGACCAGGACGCGGCCGGCCTCGAGTGCGGTCGCATCCGGGTGGGTTTCGAGGTCCGAGGGTTCCGTCGGCCCCGGGTCGGCTTCGGGTTCGTCGGAAACGTCGGGTTCGTCGGTGGCGGTGTCCTCTTCGGAGTAGGAGAGTTCCGTTCCCCCGTCGGTCGCCGGGACCGGGTCGGCTTCGGCGTCGGGCGTGGTCTCGGGAGTCGGTGAGCGAACCGGCGGTTCGCGATCCTCGTCGGAGGTCTCCTCCGACGTCGGCTCGGAGACGCTGCCAGTGAGCTCGCGCTCGCGGTTGTCGATGTACTTGTGGACGCGCGTTTTCTCCGAGGGATTCTCGCGCTGGATGTGGCGCTTCTCGGCTTGGCGGTAGGCTTCGAGTCGCTCGAGGGAGTCGATGCCGTCGACCATCGCCTGCCACGCGAGATCCGAACCCGCGAGGAATCGGACCGGGTTCTCCGGCGCGGCCTCGAGAATGTCGTCGTCACACGGGAAGCGCTCGGAGGCGTTGGTGTAGACGGGCATGCTCATTGTCCGCGCACCGCCTCCTCGATGAGATCGCTGTAGTTGCGCTCGTAGGATGGCGTCGCCGGGAGATCGACGTTGACCTCGCCGTCGGACGTGCCGATGACGCGTGGCTTGCTGGTGGTCTGTGACGGGTTCTCTTCCGTCGATTCGTTGCGGCTAGATTTAAGTCGTTCAGTCTGTAACGTGCTCATGGTTCGGAATCCTCTATTGCCAGGGGAGCACGAACTATCGCGCGTCATGCCCTAACATGACGCTTTTCCGAGAGACCATTTCCCTCGAGCGAACCGTTCGTGCTGATTAGTACATAGAACTGGTAGTACTTAGGTTTTCCCCATTGTGCAGGTGCATCACCGTCCGCAGTGCAGGTGCACTACGCTTTTTATGCTCCGGCCCGTAGTTCTCCCCAGTGCCACCCGATCGACAACGAGACGAGACCAGCGGTCGGTTCGACTCCGAATATACGTCGAACCGCTTTCTCGAGGCCGTCCGACGGCTCGGTCCGACAACGACTGGCGAAGTGTCGAACGAACTTGACTGCCACCGGAACACGGCCCGGCGCCGGTTGAAAGAACTCGAGGAACAGGGGCGAATCGAAAAAGAAGAAATCGGCCAAGAGTTCGTCTGGCGGGCGAATTGAGTTTCCTTTCGGCTTGTGGGGGAAGGTTTTATAGTCCTGTCCGTTGTAGAACCTATCATAATGGCCGCTCATTCTGAACACGCAGCAGGCGGCGAAACTGACCGTCCCAGCCGTACCGAGCGAATCGAGCGTCGGCAACGTGATATTTTCGAAGGGGTCGAAGAGCTTGCCGACGGCCCAGCCAACGAGCAAGTGCAACTGCTCGCGGACGTCCTCCGAGAGATGCACACCGAACTCTGCCGGCTTGAGGCCCGCAACCGGCAGTTAAACAGCCGGCTCTCGAAGCTCGAAGCGGTCAACGGCCTCTCCGGTGACGAAATCGATCTGAGCGACACGTCGGCGGCCGACCACCGAGACAAGAAGGTCATGAAGGCGATCGTCGCCGACGGCCGGGAACGGGTGACGATCGACGATCTTCGCGAGCTGTACCGCGGCCACACTGACATCCGGTCTGCCGAGACGCTGAAGGATCGGATCAAGACGCTCACCGCGACCGATCACTTCGAACTCGTGAATCGTGGGCTTCATACCACGACGTGGCGGTTTACCGGAATCGAGAGTTAGGCTCGATTTGCCACGCCTGGTCGCCGTACTTTCCGTACCGTTTTACCCTCCCGTAGACTCGGAGGTGTGACAGGACACTTTCCACCTCTTCTTTTGAGGCGTCGGTCTCGATTTGGTCGGCGATCGTGCCGGGTAGGAACGCGTCGTCGGAGTGGTTGGCAAGAAGGTCGAGTATCTCCTGCTCGAGTGCGTCGCGTTCGGGGTCGCCGTTGGCGTGCCCTTCGCATCGGTACACGATGACTGCTGTCTTCCGCGAGTCTTTTGGCCGCCTCGGGTCAGTACCCGGCTGCTGGGATTTTTCGACAGCCTGGTTCGTACAGCCGGCGATATCGCAGGTGATGTGTTTCTCTCGCGTCGTTCGTGGGTCGTCGATGCCCAACTGTTCGTAGAAGTCCTTGTTGTACAGCCGCTCGAGCTTCCAGTGACAGTCGTGGCAGACGATGACGAGATTGTCGCGGGAGTCCGAGCCGCCGAGTCGTTGCGGAGCGATGTGGTGTTCTTCGAGGTCGTCGGACGACTCACAGAAATAGCAGTCGTCGCGATCGGGTTCAGACGTGGTCATGATTTGGTGGGTGGTAGTGGGGAATCTTAGTCGGCCGCCGCGCTCGAGGTGGCCGCGTCGATCGACTGTTGCTTAATTTCCGGCCCCATTAACACACGGAGTTCCGCCGGTCGCGTCCGGTCGCCGTCGGTGAGTCTCCGGGCCAGTTCCGCCCACGGAGCGTAGTCGTCGTGCTCGAGCAGCGCCCACGGGTTCGGTGGGTTGTCGTCGGTCCAGAACAACAGGCCGCCGAGTGAGTCCTCCGGGTCGCCGTAGCGACTCGGCGGGAGTGACTCGACGAGCAGCGCGTCGGCGGCCTCGGTGAACGTCCGGTCGACGAACGCCGGGAGTACGGGCTGTTTGCGTTCCTCGGTCGTCGGGAACGACAGTGCAAGCCGGTAGCCCTCGTCGGTGACGACCAGGAGGCCGAGCGTTTCGAGTTTCTCGCGGTAGTTGTAGACCGTCTTTTTCGTGACGCCGGCCCGGTCGGCGAGGTCGGCCTTCGAGAGTGGTTCGTCGGCGGCCAGCAGCGCCGCGACGATCTTGCCCGCCGAGTTGGTCCGGCGCTCGTTGCCGATCGTCGGGAGCAGTGCCGTCGGGTCCAGCTCGCGAAGCGCGGTTCGGAGTTCATCCGGCCGGATCTCTCGGGACTCGTCTTCGGCGGCGAGTTGGCGGTGGAGCACGCGAGCCGCGTCGTGTGGCGTCGCGACGAGCGCGTACAGGACCGAGACGGCGGCGGTCGTCGTGCGGAGTCGCTTACGGGAGAGGACACGGCGAACGGCTTCGTCGTAGTCCGTGCGCTCGAGGTCGGTTCGGACCGTGATATCGACGCCGAACTCCGGGGCGTCGTCGTGGACGTCACGCGGCGACTCGAGGCGCGTCTGAAGCGGTTCCTCGAGTCGGTGGACGTCCGGGCCACGGAGAACGAACGAGCCGATGAGCGAGCCCGTCGGCGCCGCCGCGTCGACCTGTGCGGTGAACGACGCCCGGCGCTTGTCGTCCCGATCTTCGAACAGTTGCCGGTAGCACGCGAAGTGGCCGTTGTACGTCGACTGGATAGCCGCCGCGTAACTGATCGACTTCGCGAGGTCCTCGAGATTGTCACTCGAGAGGCCCGACGGGATACGAATCTCCCGGTGGACATCGATATCGAACAGATCCAGCAGGTGCGTGAGCGTCCCCCAGAGACCCTGTGCCGAACGGATGATCTCGCCACAGAAGGCCGCGCGGTCCGTCGAGAGGTTGCCGGCCTTGAGCTTGGTCGTCATTTCCGAGAGATCCTTGCCCCACTCGACCAGCGCCTTGCGGAACTGCTGGCCGTTCTCGAGAGCCTGTTGGGATGCCCCACCGATACAGCGGGCGTCACGCACGATCGCCGGTGGGTCCTCAATGGACTCGAGTCGGTCTGCCGGGAGTGTTCGGTCCACAAACTCGGGGCTGGCTAACGCTAATGCAGCGCTCACCGTCATCTGCATGGGTCCAGCGGCCTGTACGGCCACAACGGCCTCCCCCCGTTTCGGGTCGTAACTCGCGTACCGGGTCCGGTCGGCGTGGTCCTCTATCCCCCCGCGCACAAGCGTCACACCGCCGTTCTGTCCGCACGCCGCGGTGGCGGCGTGTTCGGCCGGGCTCATGTAGCGGGTGCTGTAGTGGCGGGTGCCGTCGGTGCTGTCTTCGCCGGCCCCGTCCTCCCCACCCCCTCCCGTCTGGGTGTGTACACGGCCCTGTTGTTGTTGTTTACCGGCGCCGCTAACGAAGTCGGAAATCGACCGCTGTTGTGCGATTTGCTGTTCGAAGAACTCGAGAACGCGTCGGCCAGCCGGGAGCAGTTCGACCTTCCGATCGGTTCGCGGACCGAAGCGTTCGACGAGATCGGCGTCGTGGAACTCGCCGACAAGTTGGCGAACACGAGAGTCATCATCGCCGGGATACAGCGCGTACAGTTCGGAGTACGTGAAAATCCCGGTTGGTTCACGGTCCAGTTCGCGGAGCATTGTGACCGCAAAGTCACCGCGCTCGAGGTCGTCGGCCACACGCTGTTGAGTGTCGTCGATCTGCGTATCTTCACGGTGACGATTGCACCACTCACTAACGCCGGGGAGGGTCGCTCGGTGACTGTTCGCGACCTTCGCGAGCGTCACGGTCGACCCAACGAGTCGAACATCACAGCCGGCGGCCAGCACGGCCAGCAGGTCACAGATATCGATCCGCTGGTCGCGCCGGACATCCTCGATGAACGACTCCCGAACAACGACGCCGAGTGTCGGCTCGGTCTCGAGGCCGTCGAACAGATTCGCGATGGCGAGTAGGTCATCGGTACCAGCGAGGGACGCGTTCGGGAGCGGCGCGATAATCTCGTCGACGACGCGCCGGGCGTCGGCGGCACCGTCGATCGCCACAGCGTCGCCTGCGTACCCACGCGCAACGTCAACGATGTGGGATCGAACCCAGAACGGGACGCCGTACTCCTCGAGCACGTCGTAACACTCCAAGGGTGTGAGACCACCGAACAGTTCGACGATGGACTCGGCGAACGCGGCCCGGACGGACTCACTGTCGAACAGCGCCGCCCATACCTCGGAGACCGTCGTCGCGTCCAGATCGATGATGGTCGCGGCCGCGGCCGGTTGCTGGTCAGTTACCGTTACGTCGCCGCGGGCCAGCTCGTCCCGATCGACGTCGCCGGCCCACTGCTCAAGGTCGTCGCGAATCTCGGCATCGAACAAGCCCTCGCCGGGTCGTTCGAACGATACCAGGTCGGCGAATCGGTCCTCGCCGATGCCGCTGTACTCGTCGGCCCACTCCTTGAACTTCTTCCGTTCCGGTCGGAGGATCGTTTCGGCGAGCGGTTCGAACCGATCGGATTCGATCGGCGTCAGATCCATCTGCTCGGCGTCGAGCGTGAACGAGTCAATCTGGCCTTCGACTTCGGCGAGTTGGTCGGCGTACTGGCCACGGTCCTCGATGAACTGGTCGTACACCTCTGACTCGCCGGCTTCGGCGGCTTCGATCCGAGACCGAAGCTCGGCGGCGCCGGCCTTGGTCTCCTGTGAGCCACGGATCTTAACGAGATCCGTACTGCGTTCGGCCCCGCAATGCGGACACGAGACGGTATCCTGTGCTCGCCACCCGGATTCTTGCAGCCAAGTGGTCGAACACGTCTTGCACGGAAGGATGTCGAAGCCTCTCATTCGAACATCACCGCGCAGTCGTGACTATCGGAAACGGTACTCTCTCCGGTGGGCGTGGAATCCTGAATCATACGTGCTGAACTCCGACCGCAGCACGCGCACTCTCCACTACACGAAGGGAAGCGGACTCACGAACGCGAGTCTCGCCAGTCTGCGTGGGGGAAAGCTTAAGACCAACGCCCGACAATAAGGGAGTATCCAGCTTCCTTAGGTCGGGGCTTCGGCCTCGCGCCTTGCGGTCAATCCTTCTTAGCTGTGCATATCGGCAACGAACGGACCGACGTGTCTTAAATCTAGTCGGATTGTATGACGTGTTTTGCATCCATTTGCCAGGGGAGCGTGCTGGCCGAAATCGGCCAGACGGCGGCTGCCCTAACAGCCACCGCACGGAAACTGCCTCGAGCCTGCCGCCCTAACAACAGGCCGTACTGTTCTCGTGTGCGCGTCATCGCCCCAACTGCACCTCGTCAATGCCGAATAACTCGGCGACCGGGTTGATCCAGTCGGGGACGCGTTGTGGCAGCTCGTCGCGACCGACGACACCAGTCAGTTCGGCGATGCCCGTGCCTTCGATGATATAGACGTCGTCGCGACGCGCGATCTCGAGGACCAGGTGGCCGGCTCCGACCGAACGGAACTGCACGTCGACCGTCGCCGTCTCGGGGACGGCTACGCCGAGGGCGGCCAAGGAGATCTCAACCGACTCGGTATCTACGTCGGCGAACTGGTCTGCGTTCGTGACTGCCATATTCTCGTGAATGGTTGCATCACCCTTGAGTGCCGCGCGCGGATGTCCGATGTGTCCGATAGTCGGGCCATCGGACGAAATCGGACGCGTAGGCACCCCAAAACCCGTCGGTAAACCGGACATTGTGCGCAGCACAACTGTCGTAGTGACGGTATAGTTTTGGGGATGTGCGTCGTGTATCATGGTAGGGTCAGCGGTGTAACCCACTGGACGGCGTGCTGAGGACACGCCCGTCCGCTTCATTCTCGCAGACAGGTAATCCGCCCAGAGGCTCGTCTTTGCTGACACTCACTCCATTACGTTCGACCTACTTAACTCTAATCACCCATTTGGGTTAGTAGAATCACCAAGTAGATAACCAAGGACACGGAATAGATAACTACAGGGACCTATCGGTGGCATTAAACGGACTATGGACTATGAAAACGCAAGATGCACAGGGAGGTTGGTTGGATGAAGCCTGCTGACACGTATATTCTGGAATTTATGGCTCAAACGCAGGCGAAATTAAAACCAGCCTCAATTGCTTTGAACGTGCCCTATTCTCCAAATTGGGTCGGCCAACGTTGCCGAGAATTGGCCAAACGAGGCTTGTTAGAGCATGATTCAGAGAATGGCGCGTATACAATCACTGAAAATGGAATTTCAGTCGCAGAACGCGAGATCGACGCGGGCGAGTTAGAAGACGACGGCGACGAGGAATGACGGACGGCAAATTCAGCTAGCGACGAATGGGATTCCAAGACCGTCTCTTATCTGGCGATCTCCCCATAACGCCTACCCAGGCGCTTGGACTCACTATCATCGTCGCTGTACTGTTCCTCAGCAGTTTTGTCGTAGAAGTCACTCTAATTGTGGAATCACCAGAAATTGGTAATATCACGCCTCAACTTGGAATGCTCTGGCGGGCCACTACTGGTATTGCAACGCTCATCTCGTCTGTTCTTACTGTCATCTCATTCACTGCTGATGAAGAACAAGCAACCGGCACGCGCGGCCCTGAAACAGGATTTGTCGTTGAAGGCGATAACAATGATCTTGACGTCCATTTCCATATCCCTGATCGACAACACGGAAGTAATTCTTCAGAACCGATCGAAGACGGAGCATCGACACCACAGGAACAAACAGACGACGAGGACCGAGAGTCAGAAGAAGTAGATTAGTCGAGATTTAGTTTTCGGCCTACCCATTCACGCCCAGCTGCTTTCAACATCACTTCCCATGAGTTGAACCCGGTGTGGTTGTCGACATAGTCGTCAAATTTCTTCTCTGGAATACTCTCGAAATCTTCCTGTGATTCTATGACCCAGGGGCTCTCGTCGAAGAATTCCTCAAGGGAATCGAACTCTGTGTACGTTTGCATGAAGTCCGGTGGAAACAGTTCTGTCATTGGAACTGTATTCTCACCGTCGATAGATTCCGCGTCACGCGAAAGTTGGCTCAGGCGGTCCGAAAGCTCTTCAAACCCTTCAATTCGGACACTCATATCTCCAAATACAGGCTACAGCACCAAAACCATTGTCTTCATTGTATCTGCCACGAGACGAGTAGTTTCTTACCAGTAATCAACATGAGCGAGTTAGAAGACAACAGCGACGGCAGATAACGTGCTGGCCTAACCTACCTTTTCAGACTTCACTCCGCGAGCTGTTCGGGACGCACCCACTCGAGGTCGACGTGTTGAATCGATATCTCGGGGACACCGTAGTCGGTGGGCGACAGGGATGCAAACTCCCGGTCATTCGTATAGATCGTTGGCCGATGGGTGAGAAACTGGTAGGCCAGCGTTAAGACTGGTGCATCTTTCGCTTGGATATCGCCGAACGCACCGATTAGTTTGTAATAGGATTTCTCTCGCTCGGCTTCGAGATTCATCTCGCTGACGCGCTCAGAGTCTACGTTATGAATATCGGGACATTTGGTGATCGCCCTATAGAATTTCTCGAGCGCTTGGTCTCGAAGACGGCGATTGACCGAGTGATCCTCGTCGATATTACAGCGAACCTCCTCGTTGATATACGGATCCACAGCTGCCGTTTGCTCGCCATGGACGATTTCATTAACAAGACTTTCAGATTCACCGCCGATCGTGACGGCGTGAATCCAGACGTTGCTGTCCAGAATTAACATTCGTGACCGACTCAGTCGTCAGCAGAGAGCGCATACCGAACTTCAAACGACGAACTGTCGGCCGGCCGAATTGCCTCTGGGTCCCAATCGATTTCTTCACGGAGTTCTTTGAGCGATTCCCACGCTTCTTCTGCGGATTCGTCTCCTTCAGCACCGCGTTCCATCAAGCGAGCAGTTCGGTCACTCATATTAATTTCACCCTCTATGGTGATTCAGTATCACCACAGATCGTCTTGCTAGAGAGACTATTTGGAAATCATATAAATCTGTGGATCTGAAATTACTCTTGATTGGCACATTCTACAGTCCCCAATAATAGTAATTGGGCTCAGATTCAATAAGCCGTACCGTTTTCAAGCGGACTGAATAGCATCGAATACTGAAACACTAACATTAGGCAAAATAAACGCAATTTCAGAAACTAACTCACGCTGGGTTCCGAGGATACAACTCCTCAGTTGTCGCCCAGTATCGCCGTGCACTGTTTTCGCCTGTATAATCAACGATATCGTAGTGAGCCATCTTCTTGAGATTCCGCGTCACCGTTTTCGTACTTGGCGGCTCGTCGATCCGATCGCAGACTTGCTCATAGATGTCCCCAGCCGCCAACTCGCCGCCGTCTTCGACGAGAATCTCATAGAGCACGCGCTGTTTCCGCGTCAGCTTCGAGAAGGTTTTGCGCACGAGGTCTCGTTCGGTCTCGGGCGCGACCGCGTGGACAAGACCGTGGCTCACGCGATCGCGACCTTCGGCGGCCGCTCGGTCGATCGCCTTCCGTAGATTGTCGATTGCCTTCCGCGCGTCGTTGCTCGAGACGTCGACGATCGTGTCGACAACTTCGTCAGGTACCACGTTCGGCCGCACCCCTTGCTCGATCCGACGCTCGAGAATCCCAGCAAGCTGGTCGTGCTTATATTTCTGAAATTCGATGGGCTGGTAGTTCAGCCGGGACTCGACGCGCATATCCAGCGGCTCGTAAAACTCGGCGTAGTCGTTAGCGATCAACAACAGCGTGACGCGCGGGCGCTTGTGGAGTTCATAGAGAATGCGATCGTCTTCGATTTGGTCGGCCTCGTCGAGGATCACCACGTAGGGCGACTCGAGCTCATTTCGAAGCCGGTCCATCAACTCGTAGCCGGCGACGTTGTCGGGCGCGGCTGCCCCACCGAGCCCGTCGAGCAGTTGCGTGGCGATCGCCGTTGTCGTGTGATACTGCCAGCAGTCGATATGCGTGGTCTGAATGTGGCCGGCGGCATGCTTGAGTCGTGAGACTAGGAGTTGGGCCGCGTGGGTCTTCCCACCGCCGGGCGGGCCGTAGATAAAGGCGCCGTCGACGCGCTGGCCGTACTGGATGGGTTCGAGGACGCTTCGAAGGTGGTCCATCTGGCCCTCGCGGAGATACATTTCCTCCGGCGGAATTTCGGTCCGGAGCACGCGCCGGTTCGTGACGAGACTCATTGTGGCCCTCGAGACAGTCCAGTATAAAAGAGACTTTGGGTGAATGTCCGATGTGTCTGATGTGTCCTGTCTGGCTTGAATAGCGAAGGATGACGTCGGTGGTGAATGTTTCCGAGAACAGTTCTCCCAGCTAACAGCGCTCGGCGACCGGGCCACCCCTCCGTGTGCAAAGTGTACTCGCGCCTCTTGAGCGCCCGCTCTCGCCCTCGAATCGCTCGCACTCGCCGACCGGGCCACCCCTCCGTGTGCAAAGTGTACTCGCGCCTCTTGAGCGCCCGCTCTCGCCCTCGAATCGCTCGCACTCGCCGACCGGGAATCCGGCCCACGAAATAACATCATAAATCTGGTAGATAGATTTAGAAAACGGCACCCGGTAGGCGCTTTAGACATAGTCAGAATTTGGAGCTATCACCGATACCATTATATGCACGGCTAGCTAGGAGCTAGATACAGAACTCAGGTTTCGTCGTTTCAGAAACGGCCGGCGTTGCACCGCCGACCTGAGTTCTCCGGAGAGTTCAGAGAACATGCAAAGCAAAACGGCAGACGCTGATAAGAGTACCGCTCGCAATGACGCGCCGGACCACGATTCCGGCCGCGATATCGAACTCATCGACGAACAGACCGTCCGCCGGCTCGAGGACGAACCCGAACCCGACGAACCCGGCTGCCGCTTCGCCGCGGTCGCCCGCTCCCTCGAGTCGACGTCGGTTCCCCAAACCTCGTTCTCGCTTCCCTGCACTCGCGTCGCCTACGTGGACGAAAGTGGCCAGTACGGCATCGAACGGCAGTTCTTCGGCCACCGACCCGACTGGTCGGAAATCCCGCGCACGGTCGTCGTGACCGATACCGAGTCCGTCCGCGAGATTCCGTCCCGCCACACCGCGCGTTACGAATCGATTCTGGCGATCTACCAGCGCGTGCTCGCGGAGGACTAAGCGAGGCACCGATGCTTTCCGATATTTCTGCGAACGACGAGCGAGCCGAGCGGCTTGAGGAATGGTCCGAATCGCGAATCCGCGAGCGCCTGGTGGAGATCCAACGCGCACGCGCAACGACGGAACCACGGGGTCAGCGATGAACAGCCTCCTCGAGCCCGCGGACTTAGTCGAGTGGATTCCCGTCGCGATCGGCCAGCGCGCCCAGTGCGATCACTGCGGGCAGACGCTCCGCCCGAACGATCGACTCGAGGCGCTGGTGACGGCGACCGGTTCGTTTGACACCGAGCTAGTCGTCTGTCGCTGCGGACGTTGCTCGAAGGGGTCGCTCCGAGACGGAACCGAGCGCCCGTGTCTCCTGGTGCGTGGCCGGCTGGCCGCGAGCGTGGACGCGGGCGGGCACTCACGGGTCGTGTTGAGTGGGGCTGAGATCGTGGATCGAAGCGAGTAGCTG
>NC_013749.1 GCF_000025325.1 Haloterrigena turkmenica DSM 5511
TGGTACGCCGGCCGATCAGCGGAGAGCCTGACTCGTTCAGTCGAAGCCGTCGAACCGTGATAGCGTCGCTTCGATGCGGTATTCTTCGTAGCCGCAGTTATCGCGTAGGAAATAGGCCGCCTCGTCGTGTTTATCGCCACGGAGCCAGATAGTCCCGTTCTGGTAGCCGATGTACTCAACCTGTCCTCGCTTAATGTCAGGTACTATCTCATCTTGAGCAACCTCCCGCTCTTGCTGAGTGAATCCTCCCTGTAGAAAGTCGTCGATAGGGGCAGGCGAGCCCCACGTATGGTCTCGTCCGAGTTTGAAAAGAACTCGGCAGAGAACGCTGTCATAGTTCGGACGTGTCATTAGTCACGCGTACGCGCGTGGCCGCCTTAAATGTTGCCCACCGAATTGCGCACCCATGCGCAACAGTTTTAGCACCCGGCCTAGTAGTAGTAGGTAGCTACCCAATTGTGGGGAGTGTCACTATGGACGATAAGAAAACGAAAGAAGTGCGCACCGAATATCCGTCAGCGTGGATTGCACTCACCCAAAACGAGAGTGTTGGATACATCATTGATGCGTTGCTCGATCTACCGCCTCACCGGGAGTTCAACAAAACAGAACTGGCCGAAATGGCGGGTGTGAGTCGCAACTCTGTTGGAACACACATGGAACTACTCCTCACACTGGATCTAGTTGAGCCAGTTGAGGGGACCACACCAACCCGCTATCGCTTTAACTCTGATAGCGGGGTCAGCCGCGCTCTTGTTGAATTGGAAGGCGAGGTGAATCAAGCAGTAGAATCAGATAAGAAGCAGCCTGCTTGATTTGGAGAATGGCCTTATTCTCCAATAAGCAGGTCTCAAACTCCTAATAATGACTCTTGAGACCAGCAACCCTGACGAGGTCGACGAGCTGCTGGAAGAGCAGAACAAACTGAGCAATGACATTGATCGGGAATTGAAGCGCTATATCGATGAGAATCCAGTTTTTCGCCGGGAGTTCGAATTGTTTGACGAGCCAGGATTCGACAGACCGTACATACAATCGGTTGCGTTCAATCGGTGGACAAACAATCCAGACCAAGCGATCTCGACGGAATGGCAGGCCGCTGTGATCTATGGCTACAAGCAGGCACTCAATGACATAGTTTCCGAGCTGCCTACTCATCTTGAGGAGTCAGGTGAATGAGGGGGGCTCGTTACTGGACACTGGGTTTGGACTGTCTCCTGCAGTCTGGAACACACCACTACACCCCCAGTGAGGTGAGAATCAAAAAACCCGTCCCTGGAACGGAACAGTCGTCGACTCAGGGTCACGATACCGGACCATGAGGTACGGCGCCACGAAGAGAGCGAATGAAATGACCCCTGCCGCGTTTCCCTGGGCAGCGGTGAAAATGAGTACGATGACGCCTAACAACGCGCTAAACGCCAGCAACTTCCGAAGCAGTATCCCAGACCACTTTTCAATCCAATTGAGTATCTCCATATAGTACATGACTTCGTGAAAGGGTGAAAAATGCTCTGGCAGCCGTACATGCACCAACCGTCACCTTCGCCAATCTATTTGTATTCGCTATTGGAATACGTAGGCGAATACGAATGAAGGTAACCACTCTACGCCTCCCTGAGTCGATGTATGAAGCTCTCGAGGCTGAAGCCGAGGCTGAGGAAAAGAGCATCTCCGAATACATTCGTAGTGTTCTTCGCGAGCGAGAGAATACGCAACCGAATACGACCGAATACGTTGACCGAATACGCGACCTAGAGGAACGCGTCGACGAGCTCGAGAAGCGGATCCCAGAACGAAACGTGGCCGAGCCCAAGTCACCGACTACGAGTAAGACGCGAAAGTCGGACGACGAGATCTCCGCGGCGCTCGAGGGCTTCCGACCGGGACGCAACGCCGAGGAGCGAGCGGCGCGTCGAGAGAGCGCACACGCGGCGCTCGAGTGGCTTCGCGACCAACCCGACGCGGTGACCGCGGGAGACGTGAAACACGCGCTGTACGACGACCACGGCATCGATGGACAGACGGAACAAACGTGGTGGACCGAGACCGCTCGGAAAGCGTTCCGCCAAGCCGCCGAGAACGGATACGTCGAGATCGACGGGCGATCCTACGAATGGACCGGGGGTCGAGAGGCGTAACCCCAAGGGTTGGTGCAGGGAGAATAGGGGATTAGGATTACTGGAACGCGTGTGTGGGCGGAGTCGGCCCGCTCTTTGTTTTCGTCGACGTCGTCGCCCGGCTCGAGCGGAGCCAACTGTTGCAGGTGCGCGTTCAACTCGGCTGCCGACGGCCACAGTGGTGGGCGGACAGTGTCCAGGTAGAGCGGTTGGTCATCGTCGCGAAGGAACCACACGCTCCACACGTCGTCCTCCTTCACTGCGTGGAGCGGGCCATCCGAGATCTCCGTCGCGCCCTCACTCTGTGTCAAGAGTGCGTGCGCGAATCCAACGAAATGCTCTCTCACAGCATACCACCCAGGCCGGGGATCCCCGAGTCGCTTCCATCGTCGGGGTCGGTCTCGAGGGTCTCCCCGCTCAGCGGATTCACGAAGTCAACAGTATAGCCCTCGCCCGCCGACTCAAACCAGCTCTCGTCTTTGTCATCGTCGTCTCTCCCGGGGAGATCCAGGTCTGGCGTTCGGATACGGCGCCACCCATCTCCATCATCACCACGACCGCCACCGCCACCGCCATTGTCACGGGGCGGCGGCGTTCTCCCTGGCGGTGGAGTGAGACCAGGCGGGTCACTGGGAGGTCTCTCCGGTGGGGTGTCAGTGGTTGGTGGGTTGGGGACGGTATCAGTCACGGGCCCTATGCCAGTTCGTGTATCGGTCCGTGTGTCGGTGTCACTATCTGGCTGCGTTCCGATTCGGGTTCCACTATCAGAGTCTGGCCGCGTTCCGATTCGGGTCCCACTATCCGAGTCCGGCTGCTGTCCCGTGTCCGGTTCGGTGTCGGTGTCTCCTCTGCTATCAGAGTCACCTCTAGAACCAATTCCGATCCCCGGGGGGACAATCTCTGACCCTGGCGTCTCTGGGAGATCCCAATCGCGGCCACCGTCTTGCGCTCCAGGCATGAACACCCCGAATAGGTCTCCATCCCCAAATTCAACGTCAGACCCGTCTGTACTCTTGCTCTCGGATTCGTCGCGGAGATCTTCCATCTCTTGGATGGGATCGCTCCCTGCGCCGGCTCCAACAAGCCCCGGGATCGCCGGGGTGCTCCCCTCTGAAGCCGTGTCCATCTGGATCCGCAGATCGGTATCGGGTGTCTGGCGGCGAGTTGCATCGAGGTCACGGAGGTCTCCGGAGGGAGTCTGTCGACCAATCTTTGCTGCGAGCTGTTTCTCTCGTGGGGAGAGGTCGACGCTAGTGTCGAGAGTCTGGCTGAAGCCGCTGCCGGTCGGCTCGGAGGTCTTCGGTTCGCGGGAAACCGTCTTTGGCTCGCGATCGCGGGTGAGCGTGTCGGGCTCTCGATCGCGAGTGACCGTCCGTGGCTCGTCTCCGCGCTCCTGGCGTTTCCCAGCCTCGAGGTGCTTGTCGATGATGTTTCGCTCGGCGCGCTGGTTGGCATCGCGCCGGCTATGCGCGTTCTCCATCCCCTCGAGCATCTCATCGATATTGTCCGGGAGCAAACCGCTGTCTCCACCGTCACGAGACGAGCTCCCCGTCGGATCGGACTGGCTCGAGCCGCCCTCACGGTCTCTATCACGACGACCGATGATCAACTGGCCTCGGTTTCGATCGCTGGTTAGCAACCGCGGTTTCCCGGAGGTAGGACTTGAACCTCCAGATTGTCCAGATCCAGATCTTGAACCGGACGAAGAGCGGGACCGAGTGACTCTTCTTCCCATGCCTAACCCGGCGCGACCGGCACCCATACCGAGTGCAATGCCCCCGAAGACGCCTCCAGCCGCTTGTGCCGGATTCTCGCGAAAATCTTCAGCTGTTGAGACTGCGGACGCAGAGAGAGCCCCTGGAATAGTTTCAGCCGTCTCCTTAGGATTTGTGAGAGTGAACGCCGTCGTTTCAACAGCCTCCATGCCGGCTTTCGGGGTGCCTCCGACGTTAGATGCCGTACGAGTGACAATCCCCTCGGCAAATCCCCCTACTACATCTTCGTACTTCCGACCGAGCGCGTCGTGCCCTGTTTCGCGGAGCACAACTCCTCCTAAAGACGGACCCATGGAGTTTGCAGCGTCCAATCCGCGTTTTTGAGCTCCCGCTTGGAGGTCCTCCGCTTTTTGCTCAAGATCGACGCCACCAACGCTCCAATCAAAATCGCCGAACTGCTCTCCTTCTTCGCTTTGTTTCCTTCGGAACTCTCGGCCTTCTTCTTTGACTTCTTGTCCTATTCCGTCGGCGGTACCTTGGATGCCGCCAGAATCCTCCATGCTCGTCCAGTCGGATGAGACTCCGATGTCTCCCCCCGTCGCGTCGCGAAGTGCATCGTCAGCGCCTTTCTGGACGTCATCGACGGCATTCCCAGCGCTGTCGGTCACACCATCTACTTTATCGCTAACGCCATCAGTCACATCGCCAGCCTTGTCCTCAACGTTGTTTGCGATAATACCAACTTCATTTCCGACGTCATCGGTGACATCATCGGCTTTATTTTTGACGCCGCCGACTGCATCTTCTATCTTGCCGCGGAGGTTCTCAGACACATCATCGACCTTTTGATCGACATCTTCTGATGTGTCCTCTTTTATTTCTTGGGCATCACCGACTACACTAGACACAGTGTCTGTGATTTCATCGGTTGTTTCGTTAAACGCACTCTCTGCTTTGTCTTTCGTTTCACCGATCGTGCCCTTTGCTTTATCTGTCGTCTTATCGACGGTGTCGTCTACTTTATCGACTGTTTTATCGACCGTATCATCGACTTTGCCGACTGTCTTGTCAACAGTGTCGTCTACTTTATCGGCTGTCTTGTCGACCGTGTCATCCACTTTATCTCCGGTCTCATCAACGGTCTTTTTCACTTTCCCTCCCGCCTTCTTGGCCCCTTCAGCGACACCGCTGGCGGCATCTCCGATCGCGTCTCCCCACCCCATCAGAACCACCTCGCGCTACTGATTTTGTTCTTGTAAGTCATTATCATATGAGGTTTGAACTAGAGTTAGCATAAAACGCGACGGCCAGGGCGTTCACTGGGGCGGTTATTTTCAGCCGAGAAAGAGGGAACGCGGTGCTCACTACTTCGTCAGCAGTCAGCGGACCTTGCCTCGAATGTAGCCGATTGTCTCGCCGAGTGCCGAGCCGACTCGGGGGATGCGTTTCGCTCCGAACAGCAGGATTAACCCAATCCCGACCACAGTAGCCTCGAGCGGACCGAACATCGTTACAATTTATTGGCAGGAACCGGCGACAGTCGGGCGTACATCTTCCCCTGAGCGGACGATATGTAGCCATCAACAGGGTGCATTTGTGGTGAGCCCCATGCATCGTCAATCATCTGTGGTTCTCCTCCAATTCCGTCGACATAGTACACGTAATTCGTGCCATTTGTCCCGTCTCGCCCACGAATGTACGTGATTCCGTGAGCCCTGTCGTGGATGAGACCGAGCTCGATCATGCCGTCAACGACGCCCCGGTACTTGAACCGTGGGTTCGTTGAACAGAGGGAGAACATCTCGCGATCTTCGCGCCGGACGACCCACGGACCATGATAGGACCCTGAGCCTTGGTCTTGCGCGAAGTAGATGTAATCAGGACCGTAGTCAATCCCAACAGCGTGCGTTTTGGGGTCGAATCCAAGCGGTTCTCGCGACCAAGTCGCACCATCGTCCCACGACTCGAGATACCGATCTTCGCCGTTGTCTCCGAGGCAGACAATCCAGTGATCCGGCTCGTATGGATCTGGAGCGACCGAGTGGACGTGATCCGGGACCCCTGTCTCTTGATAAACGACACTCCACGTTTGGCCGTTGTCCGTCGAGCGGTAGAGTTTCGGGTCAGCCCCTTCCGTCTGATTGTATTCGCCAACAACGATAGTCCCCGAATCAGGATGGGCTGAAATTTGGTAGTTAAATCGCCCACCTTTGCCGATCATCGTCGCCCCACCGTCATCAAAATCAAGCACACGCTCATACTGGAGCGTGCCGCTGTTGTCGAACGTGGTTTGATAGTCTGGAGCGCGGTAGATCCGAACCGGAAGACCGTTCGTTTCGTCCTTGTCTTTGAAAACGAAAATCGAATCGTCGGCTACCAGACACGGTGTTGCGTCCCCATCCATAGCAACCCCGTTGTTGTTTGCCCCGTCGTCGGGATCGTATGAGTCCACACCCGCGTTTTCGGTGCCATACGGAGGGTCAGACCAGTAGTATTTGCCAATCAGACGGCCTTTGACGTGCTGCGAGTCAAACGTCTGATAGACGTTATCCAGTTGAAGGTCTGGACCCCAATAACTCGGTGTCGTAGTAACGCTCCCCAGTCTTTTATGGCGAGCGGTAACGGCTTCTTCTGTACTTACCGATTCGCTGTGGATCTCGGAGACTGGGTTCGAGGCGCTCCCAAGCCCCATTCCGTCCCAGCTGTCTCCGGTGCCGTAATATTCGACTTGCGTATCTACCGCCATGTAGACCCGTCCACTCTCGGCAGCGACGTCGCCCTTCGCCGAGTCCGGGCCGATCCAGAGATCGCCGCTCACGTTGTAGGCTTCGTTAAGCCCCATGGTCCCCCCGAACAGATTTCCGAGTTTTTTCTGGCTGGATTGACTCAGCGCTGTTCCAACAGCGGTGACTCCCCCGGCGGCTGCGAGCACTGCTCGTCTCGAGACTTTGCGTTCCCCTTCCGACATGCATATTCAACATATGACAGTACGGCTAGATCACACTTGAACCCCGACGGCCAGGCAAACCGGGGTTCTGAGGGCTCTCGCGGGGGAAGGGCTTACCTTACTCCTAGCAGGTGAGGTTAGGCCCGATACACCTCGTGACTGACTACGTCACTGATCGGCCTCGAGGAGTCGGAGGCGGCGCCCACGTCACACTTTCTCGATCTCACCCCCTCCAGCGTCCCGGAGAATCCCGTGATGGCATCCCTTCTTTACCGCGGTCTCGGCGTTGCCCGGCGACATATCGAACCGGTCTGCAGCGCGGCCGTATAGGTCGGACTTAGAGAGACGGTCGCCGTTCTCCTCGAGTATCAAACGGAGACGGCGCGCGTTCGGGAGTGGTCCGGTCGCGTCTTCCGGGGGGAGTTCCGTCGTCGTTAGCGCCTGTCCGCCCGCGTCGCTGCCCGTGTCGGCGTCGTCGCCGTCGCGAGTGTGTTCGGCCGGGTCTGAATCTGAATCGTCTCTCTCGGCGGTCTCGGCGGTCTCGTCGGCTTCAGGGTAGGCGCCGCTGCCGTCGGCCGCGGTCTTTTTCTTATCGCCGTCGGAGGGGAGGGGGTCTTGGTTCTCCTCGCGGCTCGCTGTCTCCACTTCCGTTATAGTGGAGAGTACGGCCGTCGAGACGCCGTTCTGCTCCTCCACCTTGACGTTTCTAATCACCAACTCGTCGCCTTCATCCACGCTGGCAAATATATCCCCACCCTCGATTACGTAGGGCATGATAGCACCCTCGCCGTCGACGATGTGGCCTTTCCCTTCTAACCAGTCGGGGGCGTCGAGTTTCTCCGCGACGACCGCTCGCACCGGCTCTTGGTGCATCCCAGGCTCGAGGTCCGTTACGGCGAGTGGTTCTGACGAACCTTCGTCCGTGTCGGTGTCGGTCTCGGCGTATTCGAACAGCACCTCATCAGTGTAGCGGGCCGCTTGATCGGCGAACGTCGCGTTGTCGAGATACAATTTCCGCTCCCCGTCGCCGTCCGCTCGCGGACGGGTCTCGGAGTAGGAGAACGTGGTCTGTCTAAGCTTCTTGAAGAACACGCTCTTACTCGTTACCTTCGCGTCGGTCTCGCGACAGAACTCGACATAGACGTTGTACACGTCGTCTTTGGCGACGCGCTTACCGGATTCGTTCTCGAGGCACTTGACCGAGAACTGTTTGATCGGGTCCGAGTGTTGTTCGTACAGCTCCATTCGTTCTTCGGCGGTCTCCGGTAGCGAGAACTCGCCGTTCCGATCGATCAATCGGTGTGCCCCTTCGATAGCTTTCACGAGGAGCCCCTGCAGCTCGCTTTCCGTCGTGATCTCCGCAAGCAGCTCGCTTTGCGGACGGCCCTGCTTTTCGAACGGGTTGTTCGGGCTCGGATCGTTCTTGAACTCGTACGGTAGTTCGATGGGATACAGCCGTGTTGCGATTTTGCGACCGCGCTCGGGGAGAACCGGCGGTTCGTTGCACCCGAACATCATGGTCGCGGTGTTTTGGACCTCGTACGCCGGCTTTCCCTTCGGTTCCACTTGGAACGTGTCACCGCCGGTCATTTTCTTTATCATGCCCATGTCGTCGATTTTACGGGCGTTCATTTCGGCGGCGATGTTCGCGTAGTTCCCGATAACCGTCTCCGCTCGGAACCGGTTCTCGGCGATCTCGGCCATTTCGGCCGCACTGATATTCGACTGGCCGCCGAGTAGCTGTTCGACGACGTTGTAGAACGTCGTTTTCCCGTTGTCACCGGGGCCAAACAGCACCATGAACGCCTTGTAATCGTAGTGGGGCAACAGCGCGTGGCCGATGAACTCGTACATCGTGAGCTTGTCCGCTTCGCGCTGTGTGATGTCGTCCATGAACTCCTCTATCGCCGGGCACTCGGCGCTCTCCGGATTCTCTGGATAGTCCCATGGAATCGACTGCGTAAAGAGGTACTTCGGGTCGTGCTCGCGGAGTTTGCCGGCGTCGAAGTCGTACACACCGTTCCCGAGACAGACAAGATCGGCGTCGATCTCCTCCGCATTGAACTCCTCGCGGTCGACGTACGTTCGCGCTCGGATATGACCCAGGATCTCGCGCTTTTCGTGCTGCGAGTAGTGCGGCCCGAGTTCGCGCTGTATGGTGTGGTCTATGTCTCGCTCGCCGCCGCGTTCAAACACACCGTCGGGGTCGTAGTAGGTGTATATCTCCTCGGTATCCCGCGTCGTGACGTATTCGTTCTCTTTGCAGAGCTTGATTACGGCCGCGTGGCGAGCGAACTTGTCCGGCGTTTCCGGGTCCGAGTATAGGTCTCGGATTTGCCCCCAGGTGACGGCGCCGGCGTTCACGCGCTTTTCCGTGACGTACCGCTCGCGGGCGTGCTCGACGCCGTGTTCCTCGAGTGCGTCGAGCGTCGCGTTGTACGTCTCTTTGTCGGGGAGACCGGTATACGTCCCGCCGTCGTCGGATTCGCGTTCCTCGAGATTGGCCGGGTCGCACACGTCGAGCGTCACGGCCGCTTTGACGACGGCCCAATGTGGCGTTTGCTCGTACTCCCCGCCATCGGCCTTTAGCGACCCTTTGCCGGGTATCCAGACCGGAATGTTCTCGCCGGCCTTTGATCGGAGCGCGTCGACGGCTTTCGCCCATTTCTCGCCGCGGATATCGGCGCTCGCGTCGGTGATGATTCCCTCTCCGAGTGCCATTGCTTTCGCGGCGTAGCCACCGCCGCCGTCGCCCGGATCTCCGAAGGTGTTCGAACTGTGGTCGACGTAACAGGAACTCCCCGACGTACTCTGTCGCCACGACGGGTTGAACTCAGTCTTATTCGAACCGGTACTGTCGCCGGTGCCCCACGCGTCACACGCGTAGTGGCGAACGATCTCGGCGGTGTCCACGTTGTCGAGCGCAGCGTACACGTCCGTTTTGTGCGGCGTTACGTCTTGCCCGGTGACGGTGGTCTCGAGTTCCTGCAGGCGCTTTGCGCGTTCGCGCTCGGCTTTTTCGCGTCGGCGCTGTTCCGCTTTCTCGCGTTCGCGTTCCTTTTCAACCCAAAACTCAAGCACATCTTTCCAAGTGGCATTGGACTGTTCGTCGTAAAGATCCGGCCAGAGTGTCTCGACGAGTTCCGCTGCCAGCTCGGTGTACTCGACCGCCGTGTACTGTTCGGCCCATTCGACGGCCGTCGAGATCGTCGTCTCCCCGACGGCGTCGATCGGCGTGTACGTGTACTCGACGTTCTCGGTGTCGATCGGCGTTACCACCGCGTCGTGGCTCGAGTGAATCGAAAGCGGTGCCTTGTACGCTCGGTTCGCGTTGTTCACCCAATCGGGGGTAATCACGTCACTAGCTCCAGTGACGCGGTCGTTCACGCGCTGTTCCGCTTCGCGAAGGTAGTCGTTGATCCGGTCGTTCAACTCCTCAAAAACGCGTGCAGACGCGTTCTCGTCATCTTTGAACAGCCGCGCTATCGGGATCGTCGCTTCAGGCGGGCCAAAGATGTACGCACCACCGACGGAATCCAGCGCCATGATAGCGTCGCGGTTCCCACCGTACAGCGCCGCGAACTCTCCAATATAGGCGTCGAGTGTCCGTTCTACCGTCTCGCGCTTCTCGGCAGAAAGCGTCTCGCGCTCACCTTTCAGTTCATCGGCGAGATCGATATCTCCCCATGCGGGGAGTGCGACAACGTCTCCCCATTCGGGCATCGGCGTTTCGTCGCCCATCCATTCGGTCACCCCGTCGTCGCTGTTGTACCTGCAGGGGCGTTCTCGGGCCACCGCGTCGGGTTTCTTGTACGTCGTGATAGCGTACAGTGACCGAGAGATTCGGTCGACGATCTCCGGGTAGTCGTCGGCCGTCGCGACGCGGCCGCGTTGTGTCCACCCTTCCTCGAGTTCGTCGACGTTGTCGTTGTCGCGCTTGATGTACCAACCGTAGTGGTCGTTCTTGACCAACGTCGGGTTGTTCGCTACGTCACCGAGCTTGTCGAACACGCTGCTCGCTTTACGGTAGTGGTCTCGGACTTCGGACGGCGATAGATCAGACATGAGACATCACCTCCGGTTGGTCGGGGGTGGTCAGGGGTGGGGTCAACCCCCCCTGACCAGATAATCGCAAGACGGCGGGACGTTCGACCCCCCCGGTAGGGGCGGTCAGGGGTAAACGGCTACATCTCTTATTATAGAGATGTCCTTTACTTTCACCCGGGTAGTGTATCCCAGTGTTTCTTATCTGATACCCCCCCACTTTGCCCTGACCACTGCGACCGGGGGGGATCGTCCCGCTCACGTCTTGCGTTTTTTCGGTCAGGGGTACCTCAGACCACCCCTGACCACCCTTGACCGGCGGCGTAATCTGTCCGATCGGGAGAATGTGTTCTAGAGAACCGATGCAATTCTGACCATCCTGAAACGTCGAAATACTCATTCCTTTGTCTCGAGCTCGCCGACGCCCGAAGACGTCAACCAGAACCGACAGCTGCCGCTCTTCGCAGAAGCTAAAGCTTAAGTTCTGGCTTGAGAAAGGTGTAGGTGTCCAAACCTGGGGGCGAATCGACGCCCCCGCCTTTCTCAGGCGCGTTGTGTTCTCGTTCAGCCGTGCGTGTCTTTCAGTCTTTGATATTCGTCCGCGCGTTATAAGCGTGAGGGGTTTGATAGGCCGTGTGCGGGGAGGACGTCGCGATCTCACGCGTCGGCCACCTCCCGCCCAACTTGCTCAGTCATCCGCCAACACGTACTACTGCAGCCGTTGCTCCACATCTCGAGATAGCCGTCTCGGCTGAGATCGGCCATGATCTGACCGACGCGCTGAGTCGAGGCCTTGCTGTCGAGCGCCTCGGCGATATACCAGGTCTTCACGTACCGCTTGCCGTCGTTGTATCGTCGGTGGAGGAGTCGGAGAACCTCATGCTCGAGATCGTCACTCATTATCAGCCACCTCCGCGATCGTGAACCCTTCCGCTTTGATCGTATTCTGAACGGGCTGGGGGACCATCGAGAGCGACGGATTCTTGAACGAGTGTCCTTCCCCGCCTCGCCGCTCGAAGCCGACGAGAGCGATCACATCGTCGTCAGTGAGCCGCTCGAATAGCGCGCTGTATTTCTCGCGGGAATCCCACCACTTCACTGACACAAAGTGATCGGACGGACTCACGATCGTGTGCGGGTAGACCGAGGTCTTTCCGCTCGAGTTCGTCGACGACATGGTCACACCCACTCCTCGAGCGATGCGTTTTCCGTGTCGTCGCGATCGCCGTCACTGCCCTCGTTCTCACGATTGCGCCACTCTCGGTAGCGCTCGCCGAGCTCGCCGATGGGTGTATCAGCTGGGGTCTCCCAGAGGAACCGGCCGATCCCGTGGGTCGGGAGCCGGTGCGTCGGCGGGTTATTTGACGATACGTCTGTATTGTCGTCTTGGACGGGTTCCTGCCCGTCTTGGCCCGGGCACGTCGGTTCGTCTTTGGTAGGGTGTGCCGACGTGCTCGGAGTGTCTGCGTTCGTGCTCATTGTTCTCATAGGCAGTCACGGACTCGCCTGGCCGGAGGGAACTAAGAGGCCACAGGACAATTATTGAAACGCGATAGTTTCCTGTGGCCGGAGCCCCCACCCCGGCCGGTTCTCTCTAACACCTCTGAGAGGTGTGTCCGTATCTCGTCTGCCTGTTTTGCACATGCAACGGGGAATGTAAGAAGGGGGAGGTTAGTTCATTCGCGTAACACCCCCGTCACACGCCGTCACCCGTCCAATTTTTTAACTGTTCAAACCGCAAGACGGCGCAGGTATACCAGGTGTGCACCCAGTATACCTACATGAATTTGCCCTAATCCGCCACTCGACACACGCCCTGGCCGGTGGGGTACAAGTAGAATCTAGACATACTGTTACGTGTAATGCGGGAAATTGGCATTCAAGTCCCAGAAGGGCTCGTGGAGCAGCTAGACGAATTTCAGGAAACGCGTGGGTATGTCAGTCGGTCGGAAGCCGGCCGGACAATCCTTCGCGAGCATCTACGCGATCAGGGGTACTGGCCCCCGGAGGAATAGAGAAATGCCACCTAATCCCCGAGATTGTCCGATTTGTGGGGAGCGAGTCGGTGTACTGCCGAATCACATCAGGAAAGAACACAACAGCTTGGAGGGACCGGCGAATGAGCACTGACTATACGAGCCTCGGGATTCGGAAAGAGACGAAACCATATTTCGAACAGGCAAAAGAGGCGGTCGCCACGGAATTGGGGGAAGAACCGACGGCCGACCAGGTTGTTCGCGAGCTCGTCGAAGCGTACTGTGGCGGCGATGCGTGTGGGAGGTGGCTCGATGACGGAGCATAGCGACACGCCGCCGCTCGGGCTTGCAATCCTCTCCTTCGCATCGATCGGAATTGTCCTAGCGTCGATCGCGGGGAAGCTGTTCAACTCGTCGCAACGATATCTGGGCCCGACCGAGCCAGCGCACGCGACGGCAAGCCCCGAACTATGGAAATGGGTTTTCACACTCGGGCTGCCGATCGCGGCGGTGATCGTCCTCTGGCTGTGGCTCGGAAGCGGAACTCGAAGATAGAACTATGACTGACCGAGACCGTCCATATCGACCGCGAACGACGTACGAGATCAAAGATCACCTCCAGCGGATTGCGACCACACTCAACGGCCAAGAGCGTGGCGTCGGAGAGTTCCACGAGGCACTCGAGATTGTCCTCCGCTACATCGACGTCCTCGAGGACGAGATGACCTGCTTGGACTGCGGCACTAAACTCGCGCCCTTCCAACCGAGCGGCCGGTCGATCAAAGGGAAGTACCGGTGTCCCAACTGCCATGACCGCAACGAGCACATCACAGTATGGGACTACTTGGGAACTCGCGATATGGAGAGTGCACATTTGCCCGGCCTTCCCGAAGACATAGAACTCGCTTTTGAGTGCGATTGCGCACCTGAGACAACCATGGGTTCCCGCGAGCAGGCCCAAACCCGCACTGCCAGGCACGGGGCTAATACTTCTCACAGCAAAATCGCAAGACGTGACGGGGACGGTCGGGTATGAGTAAATAGCAGAGAGAGTATACTATAGTTAGTCACGCGGTAGGCCGAGACAGAGATCGAATTAATCAACTGCCGATCTCCTCCCGGGCACACAGAGAGGGAGGGGGCTACAGACAATTCGCCCTAACTTGGGTAACGCGCGATACGCTCGAGCAAAAGAAAAAGAGGAGGGTGGGGACAATTCACCGTAACGTAGGTAACGCGCGAAGCCTCTGGTTGCTACATAAAGAGTAGAACCAAACCGCAAGACGGCAGCGGTGTAGGTGTACGTAGATACATACGCACCCTACAGACGATTCATCATAGCATAGGTAACGCGTGGGGGCCACTGTTCCCCCAAGGAGGAGTTCTACGGGCTGGCAGAACTCTCGGTCACTGGTCGCGTCTCGACCACCTCGCGGAGGTTCTTCAGGTGGTCAAGGAGATTGACGGCCGAGATTGTGGCGTCGACCTTCACGTAGTCGACGGGAGCCTCGAGCTCGTCGTGGAAGACGGTCCAGATCCCTGGCGACTGTCGTGATGCTCGGAGCGTGAACCCGAACAGGGAGACCTCGGTGTCGTAGCGGAGGTCTTGCTCGAGCAGCGAACGGGCAATCTCGAGCTGCCGTCGGTCATGCATTGAGACCAGCCTCCTCGAGTTCGTCGCCGCTCTCGAACGCACGGCCGTTCACGCGCCACACGCGTTCAACACCGTCGGGCGTCCGTCGCGTCTGTAGGGTCACGTGTGCGTTCATTCGCTCTCACTCTCCTCGAGTTCGGCAATCGCCTCAGAAACGTCCTCGTCGCTTGCCTCGTCGACGGCCTCGGCGACGTCGACCGCGAATTCGGCAGCGAGATCTAGCCGGCCGAGGGCAGTCGATGCGGCGACGTCGATCGACCGAACCAGTAGTAGGTTCTCGGTGTCGGAGTAATCGAATTCGCCGAGATCGGCGAGGTCGTGGTTCGCCTCTTGGAGGAACTCGAACATCGCCCGACACATATCGAGATACGCTTGGTGCGTCTCGTCGCCGTCTTCGACCGCCTGCAGGAACTCGTGGATCGTCTCGTCGACGTGGTGGTCGTAAGTCTCCTGGAGTCCCACCGCCTTGCTCCGTCGCGCGATCTCTTCGTAGTCGATACTGTTGTCGGTGCCGTTATCACGGCAGGGGTTCTTACTGGACATTGCTGTCTTACCGGGCAGCACACGCGGTCGCTGTTCCCGCAGCGGCCGTCTCCATTCATATCGAGAATAGAGTCGGCGAGCGTGTGCTACCACCAACTCTATACTCCATGCTATTAGTTCTAACGAACGTCCCACTTTACACCAAACCCCGACGTTCAATACCCATGAACCCGTCACTCTTTATATACCAATGCCAGCGGACACCACCGACGGTGCAAACCCCGACGTTCACTCACGGACCTGGCTGAAACCCGCCCAGGTCGAACGAATGAAAGACGCCTGTCTCACTGAGGAGTTCCCCACCTACCTACAGGATCGAAACCTCGCGATTGTCTCACTCCTCTACGACACCGGGCTTCGAGCAAGCGAGCTCGTCTCGCTCGATACCCGCCACCTGGAACTTGAGGACTCCCGGCTCTTGCTCCCCGGCAGTATCCAGAAAGGAAACGCGTCGTCAGCCTCGCTCGAATTAGGGAAGTGGGGCGCGGATTCGACACGAGACCTGCGTAGGTACCTCCGAGACCGCTGGAAGGACACCGACGCGTTATTCCCTTCGCGATCGAGCGACCGGCTCTCACGCCGCTCTCTGCAGCGTCTCATCGGCCGCGTCGCAGAGGTGGCCGACGTCGAGCCGTACACCGAGGACTTTGAACAGGTGGATCCGAGCCACGTCCACCCGCATACGCTTCGACATTCCGTTGCCTATCGGATCATCGTCGAGGAAGAAGGACGGCTTGAGGACGTGCAAATGCGACTACGTCACGCGAACAGATCAACGACGGACCGGATTTACTCCCACTACGTCGTGAGATGAGG